>DATCFX010000675.1:0-7447 GCA_036509275.1 Pirellulales bacterium
CCCGGCTCTTTGGTCGTGAAGAACGGTTCGCACGCTCGGCGGAGCACGTCTTCGGGCATCCCGGTGCCACGATCCGCAACGACGATCGTCAGCAGGCCATCGAGTTCGCCGCCGGCAACGGCGACCTGTCCGGCGGCCGGAGAGGCGTCCAGCCCGTTCTGGATAATCGCCCGCAGCGCCTGGCAAATGGCAGCCTGCGGCAACTTGAAGGCTGCGTCGATCGCTGGTGTTTCCGCCCGAATCTCGACGCGGTCGGCGGTCGCCAGCTCGCGGACGGCGCTGGCCAGCAATTCCTGGGGCGACACCCGCACCCATTCTTCCCCAATGCACTCACCCGCGCCCAACGCCATCGAATCGAGGATGCGGCGGCAGCGGTCGACTTCGCTGCGAATCAATTTCAGGTCCGCGGCTTCTTCGCCTCCCAGATCGCCTGCCTCCATGCTCAGTTCGAGGTCCCGGGTCAGAACCGCGATCGTCGACAGCGGCGAGGCCAGCTCATGGGCCGCACCCGCCGCCAGCGTGGCCAAGGCATTGAGCTTGTCGCTCTCGGCCTTCCGCTGGCGCGTGGCGTCCAGCTCGGCTTCGCGCCGGGCCAGCTCGTTAGTGATCCGCGTGATGAAATACACGATGAAGGTCGCGGCGCCGCCGAACGCGACCAGGCTGCCTTGCAGGTGCAGGCTCATCGGGCCGGGGGCCAGACGCGTGCCGTGGTGCATGGCGTGTTCGTGGGCGTGCCCATGCTCCAGCGGCTCAAGTGTCACGTGCATGGCAAACAGCAACGCAAAGCAGAGGAAGGCCGCAGCGTCGAGGACCCAAGCCCATCGCGCCGGCAGCACGGCCGCAGCCAGGGCGATATTGACCAGGTAAAAGACCGTAAACGGATTCGACGGCCCGCCGGTGTAGTAGAGCAGCGCGGTCAGAAAGAGGTTGTCGAGCATCATCAGCGAGCCCGACACCCATTCGCCGCGCCCGGCCCAAGCCGGCCACGCCTTGGCGCGGCGCCCGAGCCAGATCCCCAGCGCCACGTTCGTCGCGGCCGCCAGGCCGATGATGCCCAGCAGCCGCACCAGCGGCACCTCGATTTGCATCCACTCGTGGACAAACACGATCGTGGCCACCTGGCCGCCCAGTGCCGCCCAGCGCATCTTATACAGCCACAGGAGATTAATCCGCGAGCGCTCGGCGATCCACGGATTCCTGGCGCTGGAGGGAGTGGGCACGTTGGCTAATCCGCGGGCCATGTTCGGAGCTCCAACTAACGGCCTTGATCGGCTCCCAATATGACGCACCCGGCCGGCGCATTCCAGAGTCCGCGAGGCGGTCGCCCAGAAATCGGCCGGCATGGCCCGTTAGCGACCGCAGATCGCGTGCGCGGCCGATGCCCCGGGGTGCTTCGCGGCCCGCGCGGTTAATGTTTGTCGCCGATCCGAAACGTGAGCGTCGTATAATCCTTCAGCGTTTCGTACGGCTTTCTATCCCGCTCGCCAGCTTGTTGCACGGTTGTGCCGACGTAACAGACGTACACGCCGGGTGCGTCGACCCGCCAGCGGGCGATGCCTTTGGAGTCCGTGACGAGTTCGATTCGATCTCCCTTGGGCGAGGTGGCCTTGATCTTGGCGGCGGCCAGCGGCTGGCCCAGGTGCCAGGCCGTCAGCCGCACGTGATCGCGCTCGAAGGTGGCCAGCAGTTCGATCCGCAATTCGGTGGTTGGCCGATCGTCGGCCCAGGCAGCCGCCGGGCCGAAGAGGCTTTTGGCCGTATAGCGCAGCCAGGTCGGTGCTTTGCCGCCGAGTTGCACTACGCCGAAATCGCATTTCGCCAGGATCGCGAGCGGCCGCTTGGCGGGGATCTCGGCCCGATACTCATGCTCTTTGGCGTTCAGCGGCACGTCGAGCGGTTGTAATCCGGCCGGCGTGCGCAGCCAAAACTGCACGGCCTGCATGCGGTCGATCAGGTCGGGATCCCAGCCGTCGGCTTCACCGAAACCGCTGCGGACGAGAACCTGGTCGCCATGCTCCTCGCTCTCGATCCACACGAAGTGAGCGCCGGCGGTCGAGGCACCGGCGAAAACCGCCGCCACGGCCAGCGCGACGGACAACCAGCATCTTGCGAACATGCGTTTTCCTCTCAAAACAAATGATCTGAAAAAGCCCCGGTAAAACGATTGCCTGAAGCGATCGACTAAAGTCATCGACGTCCAGCGATCGACAAACGCCCGCTCACTTCTGCAAAATCAAGCGGCCGCGGGCCGTGATTTGCAAACGGTACATCGCGCCGGCGTGCTCGATGATGACGAGCCTGCGTCCGGCAAACAGTTCTTCGGAATGCAAGACTCTCGCGTCGATGGCACTGGCCAGCGGCGGCGGGTCCTGCGCGATTGGCGGCAAGTGTTCTTCGGATGTCATGTAAGCCCCTCGATCGTCATCGCGGGCCAAACCGTCGGGGCTGCGCGAGCGTCGGCAGGGCAATAGCCGGTTGCCGACGACGCGCATTTCGCCCGACCGCTGGGCCCGCGAGACGCGTTAAGACACGAAGGCGCGCGCTCCGGCGCGGCGCGTGGCATGCGATCTCATCGGGCCGCGACGGGCCTGAAGTGCTCGATCGAATCCAAGTGCCCCACGGCGTGCGACGCACCTCCGACGGCCAGCAGGCCGCCCGCACCATCGGACACCAGGCGATGGAAGAATCGCGGCTCGCGCAAGGTCCCGATGTCCTGCCATTGCCGGCCGTCGCCTGCCAGGCGATACAGCCGCCCATCCATCGTCGAAAGGTATAAATGGCCGGCGGTTCCCTGGGCACTGCAACCGAAGCCGTTCATGCCGTCGCCGGGCACGGCCGGCCCGATGGACCACTTCTGCGTACCCAGATCGAAGCAAGCCACGTCGTGGCTCGGCTTGTTGTCCGCGCCCATGCCGCCGATGGCATACAGCTTGCCTTGGCACTCGGCCACGGCCAGGGCCCGGCGTTTGAACGGCTGCTCCGGAAGCTCGATCCACGATCCCGCGTCGGCGCGGAGGTCGATCCACAGCGACTTGGTATGCCAGACGCTGCCGGCTGCCAAATCCCATCCGCCGACGACATACAAGCGGTCCCCCACGACCACCGCGTCGTGCGACGAGCGGCCCACGGGCAGCGGGGTCAGCTCGGTCCAGGTGCGCGAACTCGGATCGAAGCGGGCAAAGTCCGTAACCGACACGAGATCCTCGGCCGCGCCTGGCTCGTTGCGGGCAGATAATCCGCCGACGCGATAGATGAATTTGCCGTGCGCCACCAGGGCCGCGCTCTGCAAACCGGGCCCCAGCGGCAAGCTCTCCCACGCGCCCGGCGACCGGAGATCAATGCGTTGGAAGCGCTGCGAGAGATTGGCCTTCGAGTGCTCGTGAGCATCGCCCGTATGGCCGCTATAGACGTACAACCAATTGTCCTCGACGGCCGCGCCAAAACTCGCCACGGGTTCGGGCAAGCGATAGGGGCAGGCGGTGGATTGCACGCTGGATTTCGCAGGGGGCGCTTCGGCCGGCGCCGGGCAGGCGGGCAGGCACAGGCCGCTGAAAGCCAGGCCTAGCAGCCAGGCCGGCCAGCGGGTTTTCGGGGACGGTTTTCGAGTGCGGAGAGCAAGCATATTGGTAAACCTAAGCTTGAGAAAAACATGAATGTCGACAAACGAACAAACATCGGGCGAAGCTCGCAGCTTAGGGATTACCGACACAGATGAGCTTCTTGCCGGTCCGGAGCAGAAACGCTCCGTGAACCGGCGCTACGCCATAGACTCGCCCCTCGATCGTGAGCTTGTTTATGGCGAGCTTTTCGAACGTCGCGGCGGCCTTGACGACCGTCGTCACACCATCCTTTCCGAAAAAATAGACGCGGCCCTCGGCACCCACGGGCGACGCCCAGCAGGAGCCGGCCAGCCGCTGGGTCCACAGCGTGCGCCCCGTCGCCAGGTCGAGACAAAAGGCGGCGCCGGCACGGTTGATAAAATACACGCGGTCCTGATACACCAGCGGCGAAGCAAACGACGAACTCGCATCCTTCGAGCGCCACGCAATCTGCTCGGCCGATAGTTCGCCCGTGTGGCCGCGCCGCACGGCGATGTTCGAGGCGACGTGCGTGGAACCCACGACAACGTGCTCGGCGCCGACCGTGGGCGAGGGCACCGTGTTGCCTTCCAGGCCCGACAGCCACCAGAGCCGCTTGCCGTCGTCCACTCGAAAGGCCTCCAAGGTGCCGGCGGATCCCACGATCACTTCGGCGCTGCCGCTACCGCTTTCGTTAACGATGGGCGAAGTCCAAGAAACTTTGGCGGGGCGATCGATCTTCCAGCGCGTCTTGCCGCTGACCTTGTCGAGCGCCAGCAGATAGGACGGCCCCTCGTGTTCGACGAGGACGAAAATCGCGTCCCGCGAGCAGGCCAGCGAAGCGCCGATGCCGTGGTTGCCGCGCAGCTCGCCGAACTCGCGAGCCAAATGACGCGTCCATTGCTGACTGCCGCGATGATCCAGCGCGATCAGGTCGCCACTTTCGAAAAAGGCGTACACGCGGTCGGCGTCGACTGCCGGCGTCGGCGCCCCGCGGCTGACATAATCGCTGAGCTTCGTGGTTTGCGTGGCCTTGAACCGCTGCGTCCATTCAAGCGTGCCATGCGGGACCGACGCACACATCACGAGCAATTCCTCCTTAGACTCGCCGTCGACCGCCGTCACAAACACTCGATCGCCCCAGACCACCGGGCTGGATTGCCCATAGCCAGTCAGCGGCAGTTGCCAGGCGACGCCCTGGTCGTCGGACCATTCCAGCGGCAACTGCGTGGCCGCAGCGAGGCTATCGCCCGCGCCACGGAAGGCGGGCCAGCGATCGGCGGGCGTGGCCGTCAAGGCGATCAGCAGCAGGGGCAAGAGCGTGGCGGAAATCATGAAAATATGAAGATGATATTGAGTCTCAGGATCAATTAAGTCGCCATTGTGCGAATGTGCGAGGCGGCTGTCAAGAACATAAACTCAATTGAATAAGCCATTTCTCGACAGCGAAAGCAAAACATCGATGCCCGTGGAAAGCTTGTTGACAACACCCTTCGCGCTTGTACAATCCACTATCGTTGTTGAGACTAAGTTTCAATATATGCAGGTCCCCATGCGGCCCGCCGCGGCGTTTCTCGCCGCCGGGATCGTTCGCTAGGTCAATGCAGACATCCGTCGCCTCGGTCGTCTAGCCCCTCACAAACAGGGCTTCGCGACGCAAGCGGAAAGGAGGGACTGCTCGATCTAGCGTCGTCTTTCGGGGCCGCAGCCGACGCCGGCCCATGCTCGAGGGCCAGCCATCGTTGGTGGTCCTCGGCAAGCAATCGATGGATCGTCGCCGCGCTGGCGCGGCAGGCGGTGCATCGGTTCCCGACCTGTGTTTCTTATTCATTTGACCCACCCACGGATTACTCCACGGAGTTCACTGTAATGCATACCGCTTTAAGTTCCGATCGTCCCGCGACAAATCTGGTTCCGCCTGGCCGGCGGGCGGCCGGTGGCTTCCATGCTCGATTCACCAGCCGTATCGGCTTGACCCTGATCGAGTTGGTTGTCGTCATGGTCATTCTCACCACGCTGGCCGCTATGTTGATTCCCAAGTTGGGGTTCATGCAGCAGCAGGCCATGTCGGTCAGCGGCGCCGCCAGCTCCCAAGACATCATGAACAACCTCGAAACGTTCAAGATGTCCAACTCGAATCGGTTTTATCCGCAGGGCTTCGATTCGCTGCTCGCCGCGGGTGGCACTAGCCTGGCGACCGGGCTCATTGCGGGCCCTAACAGCACCCCGCCCCTGATGCCGTTCGTCGCGGGGAGCATGAGCGATCCCTATGCCATGGCGTCATTCGGCATGTCCTTCGGTACCTCGGCCGGCACCTACAATCTCTATGACCAGGACAGCGGTTACGCGACCGCCGGCGAGGACGTGAGCTCCAGCTTCAACACCGTGCGCGAGTTGTACTCTACCGGCAACGTCGCCACGGTGCCGCTAACCGGCAACGGCATCCCGGTGTGGCAAGCGGCATTTCCCGGAGGTACGTCGAGCACCTCGACCGGCAGCACGCCGGTGACCACGTACGCTCCGCCGGCCAGCGCGACGGGCGTGCAGTTGGTGGCCTTCGGCGTTGGCCCGAATTGCAAAGCGGTCGGCCAGACCATGTCCGGCGCACCGCTGCAGGTCGGCCAGCAGCCCGGCTATTACGCCCGCTACTTCGCCATCTTTGCCCTCTACGGCACGGGTAACGCGCAGCAAGGCAAGGGGGCCGACCTCAAGCTGGTGCTCGATTCGGAATACAACACGATCGGCGCGAACGTGACGCTCTACAACCAGGCCGCGCCGTCCGACAACTAATGGACTTCAGTTGGCTTTCTCCCAGTGGGGCGGGTCGATCGCGCGATCGGCCCGCTCCACGCCTGAAACATTTGCTGCTGTCGATCGTTACACAAAACTTCATCGAAAGATTTTTAACCTCACTCAACCTCAAAGAAGAACAGGATCTGCGCGACACGCTGCTGCCTGCCACGAGACACTCATGACGCAAGCCGGCGATCAGGATCCTTGACAATCGGGATGCTGCTCGATAGGTTGCTTGCCGAATGATTGCTGGTGGCCGGTTTCGACGCTTGTCGGGCTGGCAAACAGGGAACTCCGGTGCAATTCCGGGACGGCCCCGCCGCTGTAATCAGACGTTTGTAGGCGTCCTCCATCTTTTTCGCCATTGTCTGCGGGTTCGGCATTTGCCGCTGCTCGCTGACGAGAAGGCTGTGGACGCCGATGTCTGACAGTCAGAAGACCTACCAGCGATCGAGAGGCAAGGTTTCCGCGAGGGATGGAAACCTGCCGCAGTCAGGCTCGGGCGGCGACGCCGGGGCATGGCGATCGTGGGTAGGTTCGCGCTAACGTCCCGAGGACTGTGAGCTTTCGGCTGCGCTTCTGGCTGCGCCGCGGTAGGGATGCTCGGTGAGCATCCGTGCCGTGAGCGGCTAATCGAGCGCGCGGAGGCCCGCCTGCGCGCCCCTGCGCCATCTCCGCCATGCCGTGGTCGCTCGCCAGGGCCGCTAGAGCGAGCGTCGGCGTGCCATTTTTTTCGGGCGTGTATGCCCGGAAAGGCCAGCAGTCCTTTTTCTCCTGCGAGGTGAACCATGCAGCGGCTCCGTATTCCGTCGTCCCCGCGCTCGTCGCGCAACCCAGGCTTTACGCTGATTGAACTGGTGATCGTGATGGTGATTCTCTCCACGTTGGCGGCCCTGGTGATTCCCAAGCTGAGCTTTCTCCAGCAGCAGTCGGTGCCCGTCAGCGGCGCCGCGACTTCGCAGGACGTGATGAACAACCTGGAAACGTTCAAGACGACGACCGGGTTTTATCCTCTGCGGCTTGACTCGCTGCTGACGCAGTCCGGCGCCCTGATTCCGCAACTCTTCGGCATGGGG
>DATCFX010000676.1:0-3561 GCA_036509275.1 Pirellulales bacterium
GTTTCCGATGCGGCCTGCAGGCCGCATCGGAAACGGGGGAGGACGACGCTTCGTTCGTCCTGCCGTCCCAGCCCTGGAAGGGCTGGGCTACGGAAAGATCGTGCGATCCTCCGTGGTCTGTTCACATGATGTGAATCTCCCATTTGCCCTCAACGTTCACGCTCCTGGTCGAATGTCGGCCAGCCGGAGGGTTGCGACCGCCTTGCCCAGCAGGCTAGGATTGGCGGTGCTTCAAAGCGCGTGCGCCGGGGCATGCGGCTCGCGCGTGATTGCGGCAATCGCGCGACCTTGGTCAACTCGTCTGGAACGCCAATCGCCGCCAGAGGAGGCGACGTGATTGCTCACTTGGCCCGCGAGCCGCGCGTAGCACTGGCAGCCTGGTTGGGGCTGTGTGCTGTCGTCCTGGCCGAACCGGCCGCTGCGCCGCCTGTGCCGCCCGCGCCGCCTGTGCCGCCCGCGCTACTGGACCCCGCCGCGACGGCCCTGGCCCAAAGCGTGCTCATCTATCGCGACCAGTGGGGCACGCCACACATCGACGGCCCCACCGACCAGAGCGTCGTCTTCGGCTTCGCCTATGCCCAGGCCGAAGATTACTTCTGGCAGGTCGAAGACACGTACATCCTCGGCTTGGGCCGCTACAGCGAAGTCCACGGCCCTAGCGGCTTGAATTCGGACCTGCTGAACCGGGCCTTCGAAATCGTCGGTCGCTCGCAGCAGGAATACGCCACGATCGACGCGGCGACCAGGCGGCTGTATGAAGCCTACGCCAGTGGGCTGAACTATTACCTGCACACGCACCCTGCCGTCCGCCCGCGACTGATCCGGCACTTCGAGCCGTGGCAGGTGCTGGCCGTCGGCCGCCACCTGATACTGGAAATGACGTTCCGCTACGCGGGACTGCCCAGCAGCGTGCTGCCCCGCATGCTGCCGAACATCTCCGGCCTCACCGGCTCGAATGGCTGGGCCATTGCCCCGGCCAAAACCCGCGATGGCAAGGCGCTGCTATTCGCCAATCCGCACCAGCCCTGGTTCGGCTTTGGCCAGATGTACGAAGCGCATCTGCGTAGCGGCGAGGGTTGGAATTTTTCCGGCGCCACGTTCTTCGGCAGCCCCCTGCCGGGCATGGGCCACAACGAGCACCTGGGCTGGACCTTCACCACCAACGAGCCCGACGTGGCCGACGTGTGGCGCGAAACGTTCGACGATCCCCAGCATCCGCTGCGCTATCGCGACGGCAACGGCTATCGCACGGCCGTGGCCTGGCAAGAGCCGCTGCGGATCAAAACGCTCGATGGCTACGTCACGCGGGCGTATCACTTCTCGCGCACGCACCACGGCCCAATCGTCTCGCAGGAAGACCCGCAGCATCGCCTGGCCGTGCGCATCGCCCGACTGTACGACACCGTGCTGCTGCGGCAGACGGCCCGGCTGCTGAGAGCGCGCAACTTTGCGGAGTTTCGCGCGGGTCTATCGGACATGAACTTCCCGTTCATGAACGTGCTGTACGCCGATCGGCAGGGCAATATCTTTTATTTGTACAACGGCATCATTCCGCGGCGCAACCCCCGCTTCGACTGGTCAAAACCCGTCGACGGCAGCGACCCGGCCACCGCGTGGCAGGGCTTTCATACGCTCGACGATCTGCCGCAACTGCTCAACCCGGCCTCCGGCTACGTGCAGAACTGCAACTCCAGCCCGTTTACCACCACCGACGCGGGCAATCCGCAGCCCGAGGATTTTCCGGCTTACATGGTGCAGGACCGGCACGACGACAAGCGCCGCGCCAAGCGCTCGCGAGAAATGCTGTCGGCGGCCAAGGATCTGACGTTCGACGAGCTCCAGCGCTGGGCCTTCGACACCACGCTGTATTGGGCCAAACATGAATTGCCCGACTACGCCCGGCAATTCAAACTGCTCGAGCAACAAGAACCGGCGCTGGCCGCGCGCGTGAGCCCGTATCTGCAGCACCTGCTGGATTGGGACTGCCGCACGACGCACGCTTCGACGCCAGCCACGTTGTGCGTGGCCTGGTACGCCGAGCTGTACGGAACCGATTATCCCGGCGAAACGCTCAAGCCGCGCTACCAGCAGAGCATGCCGCTGCGGTTCCGCGCGCTGGTCCAGGCGGCGGCCGAGTTGCAGGCCCTGTACGGCACCTGGAAAGTGCCTTTTGGCCAGACGCATCGCATCCAGCGCCATGCCGACGTGGCGGACCTGCTGCGCGTGCCGTTTGACGATGCGCTGCCCAGCCTGCCCTGCGCCGGCACGCCCGGCCCGCTGGGCGTGATCTTTACGCAGTATTACACGCCCACGATCAACCTGCCGCTGGTGCGCACGCTCAAGCAGCATTACGGCGTGGTCGGTCCCACATACATGGCCGTATACGAGTTCGGCGAACGCGTGCGCGGCGCCTCGCTGCTGCACTTCGGCTCCAGCGGCGACCCGCGCAGCCGCAACTATTTCGACCAGGCGCAGCTCGTCTCCGACGAGCGATTCAAGCCCGAACTGTTTTATTGGGATGAAGTGCGGGCGGCGGCCCGGCGGGTCTATCATCCGGGCGACAAGGCGGTCGAGGTTGGCCCGGCCAATCGGCAAGTCGAGAAGGGTCATGATGCAAAAGCTCGATCTTAGCGCGCGGCAAGTGTACGTCACCGACGTGCTGCGCAACGCGCCGCCGGCGCGGCTGTACGAAGAAGCCATCAAGCACGACCGCGGCGTAATTACCGCCGGCGGCGCGCTGCTCAGCTATTCGGGCAGCAAGACCGGCCGCAGCCCCAAGGACAAACGCATCGTCGAGCACCCCGACAGCGCGGGTGACGTCTGGTGGGGGCCAATCAACATTCCGCTGGACGAGCAGTCGTTTGTCATCAACCGCCAGCGGGCTGTCGACTATCTGAACATCCGGCCGCGGATTTACGTGGTCGACGGCTACGCCGGCTGGGACCCCAAGTACCGGCTCAAGGTCCGCGTGATCTGCGCCCGGCCGTATCACGCGTTGTTCATGCACAACATGCTGATCCGCCCCAGCCCCGCCGAGTTGGCCGACTTCGGCGACCCGGACTACGTGATCTACAACGCCGGCGAGTTTCCGGCTAATCCGTACACCAAGCAAATGACCTCGAAGACCAGCATCGAGCTGTCGTTCGAGACCAAGGAGTTCGTGATCCTGGGGTCGGAATATGCCGGCGAAATGAAGAAGGGCATCTTCACCCTGATGCACTACCTGATGCCCAAGCAGGGCGTGCTCTCGATGCACTGCTCGGCCAACGAGGGTGCCGACGGCGACGTGTCGCTGTTCTTCGGCCTCTCCGGCACCGGCAAAACCACGCTCTCGGCCGACGTTCGCCGCCGCCTCATCGGCGACGACGAACACTGCTGGACCGACGAAGGCGTATTCAACATCGAAGGCGGCTGCTACGCCAAGTGCATCCACCTGCGCCCGGACAAAGAGCCCGAGATCCACGCCGCCATCCGCTTCGGCGCGATTCTCGAAAACTGCGAGTACGACGAAGACTCTCGGCGGGTCGATTACGAAAGCGACGCGTTTACCGAAAACACCCG
>DATCFX010000677.1:0-1596 GCA_036509275.1 Pirellulales bacterium
CACGGCCAACCCGGCCTCGCGGCTGTACGGCGCTGCGGATCCGACCTTCACGGCCACGATCAGCGGATTCGCCAACGGCGAGACGCTGGCCAGCAGCGGAGTCAGCGGCAGCGCGAGCCTGTCGAGCAACGACACGGCCACCAGCCCCGTGGGCGGTACGTATACGATCACAGCGGCGCTGGGCTCGCTGGTCGCTAACAACTACGACTTCACCACCTTCGTCACCGCCGCACTGACGGTCGACCAGGCGCAACTGACGCCCGTGCTGACCGCCACCGGCACCAGCGGCGCCGACACCGTGGCGATCACGTTCTCCTCAACCGCGGATTTCTCGATCACCATCAATGGGACGACGAGCAGCTACAGCACGGAAAACATCAACCAGATCATCGTCGATGGCATGGGCGGAGGGGACACGCTGACCGTGAGCGACCCTTACAACACTGGCACCGGCACCTTCAGCCCGCAGACGTTGCAATGGAACAGCACCAAGTTCCAGATCCAGGCCAAGCAGACACAGAATATCGTTTTCAACGGCATCCAGAACGACTCGGCCGTGCTCGACGGCGACACGGGCGCCGACGTGGCCACGCTCACCACCAACTCCGTCGAATTGGCCGGCCCGCAAGCGGTCGACAACAAGGCGGTCGGATTCGGCTCGGCGCAGGCGAATGCCGGCAGCTCCTCGGCCACCGCCTCGATCGATGACGACGCCAACGGCGGCGCGGTGGTCGGCAGCGCCGCGCAAACCTCGCTGTCGGGCACAGGCTACAACTACGTGGCCAGCGGTTTTCAGCACGTCACCGCGACCTCCGCCTTTGCAACCAATACTGCACAATTGAACGCCTCGACGGGCTATACCGCCAGCAACCAGCCTGGCACCTCCACCCTGACCAATTCCGGCGGCACGCAGGTGATCGTCGCCACAGGGTTCAATAATCCGCAGTACTTCGTTCAGTCTGGCCCCGGGCTGACCGCCACCGGCACAATTGGCGCCGACACCGTGGCGATCACGTTCTCCTCAGCCGCGGATTTCTCGATCACCGTCAATGGGACGACAAACAGCTACAGCACGGAAAACATCAACCAGATCATCGTCGATGGCATGGGCGGCGGTGACACGCTGACCGTGAGCGACCCTTACAACACCGGCACCGGCACCTTCAGCCCGCAGACGTTGCAATGGAACAGCGCCAAGTTCCAGATCCAGGCCAATCAGACGCAGAACATGGTTTTCAACGGCATCCAGAACGACTCGGCCGTGCTCGACGGCGACACGGGCGCCGACGTGGCCACGCTCACCACCAGCTCCGCCGAATTGGCCGGCCCGCAAGCGTTCGACAACAAGGCGGTCGGATTCGGCTCGGCGCAGGCGAATGCCGGCAGCTCCTCGGCCACCGCTTCGATCGATGACGACGTCAACGGCGGCGCGGTGGTCGGCAGCGCCGCGCAAACCTCGCTGTCGGGCACCGGCTACAACTACGTGGCCAGCGGTTTTCAGTATGTCAGCGCCACTTCCGCTTTTCCAACCAACACTGCGCAATTGAACGCCTCGACGGGCTATACCGCCAGCAACCAGCCTGGCACCTCCATCCT
>DATCFX010000678.1:0-1015 GCA_036509275.1 Pirellulales bacterium
CGCGCCGGTGACACCGGTCAGGAACGCCAATGGCAGGAAGATCACCACGGTGGCGGCGCTGGAACCGGTCAGCGGCCGGGTGAACTCCCACGCCGCGCCGGCGATGCGCTCGTGCACTTCGCCTTCGCCCTGATTGAGCCGGCGCATGATGTGTTCGAGCATCACGATGACGTCGTCGATGATCAGGCCGACCGCCGCGGCCATGCCACCGAGCGTCATCATGTTGAAACTCATGCCCAGCACGGACAGCAGCAACACGGTGATCGCCAGCACCGCCGGCACCACGATCAGCGCGATCAGGATCACCCGCGTATTGCGCAGGAACACGAACAGCACCAGCCCGGCCAGCACGATGCCGATCAGGATCGCGTCGCGCACGCTGGACGCGGCGGCGGTCACCAGCTGGGTCTGGTCGTACCAGTTGGCGAAGTGCACGCCGGCGGGCATCTGCGGCGCGTAGGCGGCCAGCTGCGTCTTCACGTCGTTGGCGATCTGCACGCTGTTGCCGCCGGGCTGCTGGTAGACCTGCAGCAGCACCGCGTTCTGGCCGTCGGCGTTGACCCGGATGTATTGCGGCACGTGGCTGAGGCTGACCCGCGCCACGTCGCTCAGGCGAACCCCGCCGGCAGGACCGGCACGCAGCACGATGTTGCCCAGCGCCGCCAGGGTTTTGGGCTGGTTGTCGGCCAGCAGCAGATACAGCTTGTAGTGATCGGAGACGCGGCCCATCGCCTGGATCGTGGCGGCATGGCTGACCGCGGCCGACACCTCGGCCAGGCTCAGATTCAGCGCACGCAGCTTGCCCGGGTCAACGTCGGCATGGAACTCGCCGACCTCGCCGCCCTGCACGTCGACGTGGGCCACGCCGTTGATGCCGCTGAGCAACGGACGCAACTGGTATTCGGCCAGATCATGCAACGCCGTTGGCGACAGCGTGTGCGAACGCAGGCTGTAGGCCAGGATCGGAAACGTGGTGGGATCCATGCGCCGGGTGGCCACCTGGGTGCCGGCCGGC
>DATCFX010000679.1:0-2089 GCA_036509275.1 Pirellulales bacterium
TGGCAGCGGGCGATCGACTTCCAATTCCTGGCCGACGAAGGCGTGATCCGGGACGAGCATCTCGACCTGTTCGACTACGCCGAAACGCCGCAGGAGGCCTGGGAACTCATTGCCCGCTTCCATCAGCACAACGCCGAAGACATTCGCAAGCCGTTGTAAGCCGCGTGATTTCCGGCCGCATTCTGGATTGGTACAAAGTAGAATCCATCTAGGCGATTACGGCATCGAGCGGCAAACATGGCTACACGCCCAGAAACCGGCGTGCCCGGACCGACAAGTGATCCAGGCATTCTGACCTACGAAGGCCTTCTGGCCAGCGATCCGAGGTGGGCTTTGAGCGAAGGCAGCCTGTTCTTCGAGGGCAAAGGCGCGGTCCAGGAATCGCTTCGCAGAATCGCCGGCCGGCTGAACGAGCTGGGAATTCCGTACGCCATTGTCGGCGGCATGGCCCTGTTCCAGCACGGATATCGCCGCTTTACCGAGGACATCGATATCCTCGTGACGCGCGGCGCGCTCAAATCGATTCATGCGGCCCTGGACGGCCGAGGCTACGTGCGGCCGTTCGAGCGGAGCAAGAATCTGCGGGACGCGGAGTCGCGGGTCAAGATCGAGTTTCTCGTATCAGGCGAGTACCCAGGCGACGGAAAACCGCAGCCGGTGAAATTCCCCGACCCCGAATCGCTAACGGTCGACCGCGACGGGATCAAGGTTCTCGATCTGGCCCGACTCATCGAGCTGAAGCTGGCTTCTGGTCTGACAGGCTCGGACCGCTTGAAAGACCTGGCCGACGTGCAGGAGCTGATCAAACTGCTCGATCTGCCGCAAGAACTTGGCATGGAACTCGACGAGTCCGTTCGCGAGAAATATCGCGAACTCTGGGATGCGGTTCATCGCAGAAAGAAGCGCTACATGCTGCTCTGGCGGAATCAGCTACTGACAGCCGATGCCGCCTCGCTGGACGACATGATCCAGCGTCTCCCGGACGCAGCTCGCATGCTCGAAGCCATGCGAGCCGACGGTGTGACGCTCGATCCCGCCGGGGGAACCGGCGACGGCCATGCGCGCCTGGTAACGACGGATCCGCAAGTGGCCAAAAAGTATGGCATGGAAGACGAGACCGAATTCCTGGTTGATGACCGGGACTCCGCTCACGACATCGACAACGCCCAGGATTGAGGTGCATGGTGGCGAACGTATTGCGACTGGCAGCCGCGGCGGCATGCTTGCTGGCGGCCGGTGCCGGGCAAGCGGCCGATGCCTTGAGCCCGCGGCCCAATGTTGTCTTGGTCTTATGGGATAATTGCGGCCAGGAGTGGCTGGGCTGCTATGGCAGCGACGAGCGGCGGACGCCCAATCTGGATGCCCTGGCACGTAGCGGAGTGCGGTTCGAGCATTGCTACACGTTTCCCGTCTGCGGGCCCAGCCGGATCGAACTGCTGACCGGCCGCTACCCGCTGCACACCGGCTTCATCATGCACCATGACGCCGGACTGTACGGCGGCGGCGGTCTCGACCCTCGCCGCGAAATCGTGTTTGCGCGGCTCTTTCGCACTGCCGGCTACGCTACCGGCATCAGCGGCAAATGGCAGGTCAACAACCTGTACGACGAGCCGCGCATTCTCACCCGGCACGGCTTCGACGAGCAGTTGGTTTGGCCCGGCAGCATCGATCGCGACCAGGTTAGCGCGGACCACATGCGCCGCTTCGAAGCGGCGGTGCAAGCCCACGATGCGGCCACGCTCACGAAGCTGAACCAACATATCGAAAGCCGCTACTGGGACCCGGTAGTCATACGCAACGGCCGGCGCGAAGTGCTGCCCGGCAAGTTCGGGCCGGACGTATTCCAGGAGTTTGCCCTCGATTTTCTCGCGCGGCACCGCGACCAGCCGTTTTTGCTGTATTACCCGATGGTGTTGACCCACGGGCAGAGTTTCAAGCAGCCGGTGGTGCCGACGCCGCTCAATCGCCAGGGCGATCGGCCGCATCACCAGATGTACGGCGAAATGGTCGAGTACGCCGACCGCCTGGTCGGGCAACTGGTCGCTCGGCTCGAGTCGCTCGGGCTGCGCGAGCGGACCATCGTCGTCGT
>DATCFX010000680.1:0-3744 GCA_036509275.1 Pirellulales bacterium
AATCAGGACGTGTGGATCCGCACCTTTCCGCCGCCTGGCTCGCCGGCCAAGCAGCCGGAGTACCGTTGGCAAAACCCAGCCATGTACCAGATGCTGGGGTTGCCCGCGGACGAGCAGCCCGATCTGCACGCGGCGCTGGCCAGCAGTGAGCCGATCGTGTCGGCCAATGCGGCCATCGCCCTGAGCCGGCAGCACGATGCGGCCGGACAGCAGCAGCTAGTGCGCGCGGTCCGCAATCGGAGCCTGAAGCTCGCCTTGCGGCGTGCCGCGGCGGAAGCCCTGGCCCATCTGGACGGGCCGGAAGTGCCCACTGCGTTGCAGAAGTTGGAAGCCGAATACGGCCGGTTTGACGAGGCGCACGCCGCCAGCTATCTGCCCGAATTGCACGCCGAGCTGCTGTTTGCCTTGTCGCGTCGCGTGCAGCCGGCCGATGCGCCATGTTTTACGATGGCGGCGCGCAGTCCCGCGGCAGAAGTGCGGCTGGCGGCGCTCGAGTGCTGGGCCAAGGCCGAGCGTGGCGAGTTGCCGACGACGGTGGCGGATTTGCGCAGCGATCCGACCGACCGTGTGCGCGTGGCCGCGCTGCGTGCCTTGGCTGCGCGGCATCATCCCCGCGCGCTCGAATGGGCGAAGCTGGCGATGGGCGATTACGTGCTCGACGTGCGCTTGGCGGCGATTGCCGCGGCCGGCAGCGTGGGCGGAGCCGAGGCCCAGGCCGCCATCCGCAAGCAATTGCAAGTAGACTCCGAGATCATTCGCGCGGCTGCGGTGTTGGCGGCGGCCGATTTGCACGACGAGGCTTCCGTGCGCGAGGGAGTGGCCGACAAAAGCTGGCGCGTCCGCAAGGTGGCCGCCGAAATGCTCATGCGCCAACAGCCCGACGATGTTCGGCCGCTGGTGCGCACGCTGCTGTCCGACCGCAGCGCCGAAGTGCAGCGGCAAACGATCCAGGCACTCGAGGCCTGGCCGACCGAAGCGGCCGGCCCCATCTTGCTCGAGGCGCTGGGCAACGCGACGTACCTGCCGCGCAAAGCGGCCGGCGAACAGCTCGCGCGGCGCTGGCCGCCGGCGGCCGAATTCACGGCCGATTTGCCGGTCGAGCGGCGCGAGGAGGTCATTACCCGGCTGCGTCAGCAGTGGCGCGTCGAGCACAAGATCGCCGATCCGGCCGTCGCGGTTGCGTCGAAGACCATCGCGCAGGCTCCCCCGCCGTCGGCCGCGGAGCTCACGCAAGCCGAGGCACTCATGACGACCATGCAGGCCGAAGACGCGACCGAGGATCACCGCCGCGCGGCGCTCGATGCCTTGCGGCAGTTCGGGCCGCGGCTACTGCCGATCGTGGGCAGCTTGCGGCTCGAGCGCGAACAGCGGATTCCCGAACCGGTCTACCGCCAGTTGCTGCCGCCGCTCGACGCGCAGTTCCGCACGCTCGAGCTATTGGCTTCGACCGATGTGGAGACGCGCCGCCGGGCCAGTTCGGACCTGGCCCAGGCGGCCCTGGAGAATCCACTGTCGCCCCTGGTCGTCGACCGCATCGCGGGGTTGGGAGCGGCCGAAAGCGATCCGCTGGTTTGTCGCTGGCTGCTGGCCGCGGTGTGCGAAGATACGAGCGGTTTGGCGCGGCCGCTGTTGGATGCCGGCATCAGTCATCCAGCCGACGAAATCCGCCGCCTGGCCTGCGAACACCTGGCCCGCATCGCCCGGCAAGAAGACTGCGACGTGTTGTTGCCGGCGCTCGCGGATTCGTATCCGCCGGTCGTACGCGCCGCGCTGCGTGGGCTGAGCCGGCCGGGCGTGTTGGCCGAGCCGAACCGGCTGCTCGTCGCACTGCGCTCGACGGACAAATCCGTGCAGCTCGAAGCGGCCGTGGCCCTGGCCCGGCTGGGTTCGCTCGAAGGACCTCCGGCGCTCGAGCGTCTGGCGCACGACAACGACGGCGAGGTGCGGCGTCAAACGGCCGTGGCCATCGGCCAGTTGCAGGACGTGCAGTACGACGCCCTGCTGGTCGAATTGCTCGACGATCCGGTGGCGCGCCGCGCGGCCCTCGAGAGCCTGCCGCAGATCGTCGGGCGCGACATTGCCAAACCGGCAGAGGGTCCGCCGCTCAGCCTCGTCGAGCGCATCGACCGCTGGAAGCACTGGTGGGCCGACCAAGGCCGCGCCGTGCGGTGAAGTTCGGCTATCAGGTCGGCGCCCGCGCAGGCGCCCGTTGCGCGACCGGCCATTGAGGGACATGGTAATCAGCAGCCACGCAATGGCTAATGGCGGCTAACATACAGACCACGCGGCCGGCAATTTTATATAACATGCCTCCATCCTGCCCACCGGCGCATAAAAAAGGCCCGGCTCGGTGGAAGCCGCTTGCTTTTCTTGTCGAAGGCTTCCGGTGGTGGTAGGCTAATCTTGTGAGCTACGGACTTTCGCCACAGAACGAGCAGTATTTGGAAAGCATCGTCGCCGGCGGGCTTTTTCCGACAATGGAAGCCGCCCTCGATGCTGCCGTGGAGGCCCTGCGCGAAAAGGAAGAAGACATTCCTTTCATCTGCGACGAGCACATGGATGCCGTCGAGGAGGCGTTGGAGGATCCCGAGCCCAGCCGGCTGATGACGGCCGACGACTGGTCGCGTCTACGCGAGTATGCCCACGAAGTTGCTCGCCGAAAAAACTCGGGCGACGTCTGATGCCCGCCGTCCGGCGCAAATCGAGGGCCGATCCAGACCTCGCGCGGATCGTTGATTTTATCGCCCAAGACAATCTCTCGGCGGCGCTCGCGTGGCTCGATAATGTAGAAGCCCTGTTTCGCCTGCTTGCTTCCCAGCCCGAAATGGGCCAGCGGCGGAAATCAAGGCGGTTTAACGACGCGCAACGCCATTCGCACGGCATGTATGTGATCTATTACCGCCCAATCACGGGCGGGATTGAAGTTCTCTGCGTCTTGCATGCTGCTCGCGACCAAGGACGACAACCTTAGTTGCGCGAACCAGCACGCACGCGTCCCCAGCGCAGCTGCGGAACGTGTAGGCCGCTCCACTCCGGCCCGATTCCAAGCTGGCCCAGGTGTGCTATAACAAGCGCACGCCCGGGCGTTTCTCTGCGTCGTTTGACAGCGGCCGCGGGCCATTGGCAGGAGCGGACTCATGGCCGATGCGCCGTCGATCAAACTGACCTTTCCCGAACCGGATCTCGCCGTGCTCACGCTCGACGCGCCGGACAAGGGAGCCAACATCCTGTCGCGCGGCGTGCTCGAAGAGCTCGAGCGGATGTTCGACCAATTGCTGCCGCGGCAGGATCTGGCGGGCCTGGTCATCTGCTCGGCCAAGCCGGGTATCTTCATCGCCGGCGCCGACATTCGTGAGTTCGCCGCCTCGATGGGCGCCTCGCGCGAAGAGGTGATTGCCTTTGCCACGCGCGGCCGCGAACTGTTCGCCAGGTTGGCAACCAGCCCGCTGGTGAGCGTTGCGGCCATCGACGGCTTGTGTCTGGGCGGCGGCGCGGAACTGGCCATGTGGTGCGACCGCCGGCTGATGAGCGACAGTCCGAAGGCCCAGTATGGTTTTCCGGAAGTCAAGCTAGGGTTGTTTCCCGGCTGGGGCGGCACGGCCCGCATGCCGCGGATGGTCGGCTTGTCCAACGCCATTGAGATGATCAGCAGCGGGGAAACGATCGACGGCCGCAGCGCCGCGCTGCTGGATTTGGCCAGCGACGTGGTGCCTTCGGCCCGCTTGGACGAAGCGGCCCGGCAAT
>DATCFX010000681.1:0-1994 GCA_036509275.1 Pirellulales bacterium
CGCAAGACCTCGACATGGGCTCGCTCACGGCGGTGCCAGGAGTCTTGGGCCAGCTCTTCAAACAACTTGTCGTCGCCCGCCTTGACAGCATCGTACCCGTCAAACGGCGCGTCCGGCGGGTCGCTGGCCGGCCCGACCATCACCAGGTCACTGCGGTAGATGGGCGAACCTTCGTTCTGCGCCATGTACGCGATCGTGGCGAACACGCGGCCGCCGCGCCCCACGCACACGCCCACCGGACGGACCTGGTTGCGGCCTTCAAGCAGCTTGAATTCTTTCGCCTTGAACTCGGCGCCGTGGGCCTCGAGCGGATAACGCGTCACCGCGCCGATGCACCAGCGGGCCACCAGCAGGTTGTTGCGATACGCGTCGCCCAACAGCGGGTCGTCGTAGTACGACTGCCCCACCGGGACGAATCGGCCCAGGTTGTCGACGACGGTGTCGAGCAGGTCGGCCCGCTCGGGCGTTTTGCTGGGCAGCCAGCCACGCGGCCAACTGAAATAAGCATGCGGCACGACATACAGCAGCCGGCCGGGCACGTACTGGGCCGGCAGCGATTCATGATCGTTGTCGTTGGTGAACAGGTTCCAATGCCGGTCAAAGACCAGGCCGCAACTGTTGCGCAGCCCACGGGCCACGATCTGCAAGCGGCTGCCGTCGGGCCGGCAACGGAACACGCCGCCCACGCCGTTGTACGGCATTTGCGTGCCTTCCGGCTGGCTGAAGAAGGTCCAATGGCCCCAGTGGTCGGGCCGCTGGAAGTCGCCGTAGTACCAGACCGGATCGCCCATCGAGATGTAAAGGTCGCCCTCCGGCCCCCAGGCCAGGCCGTGCAAACACTGATGTACGTGCCCCAGCGGCACGCCCCAGACCAAGCGTTTGGGCACGATGCCCGAGCGTTTGCTGACCGCACCCGGCAGCACGTACACGGCACTGACGGTGACGACGTACACGTCGTCGCCGCGGATCGCGATATCGTTGACCCAAGTGTCTTTGGGAAAGCGATACAGTTCCTGCCGCGGGGCATAAAGGCCACCGGCCTGCGGCTCGTAGACAAACAGCGCCTCGCGGCCGCCGACAAACAAGCGGCCGGCCGTATCGGCACGCACCGACAGGAACGACTCCTGGGGCGACGAATCGAGAAGCCGCGCGCGGAGTTGCGTGTCGATTGCTTTGAAGTCCGGCTCGGCGGCGCGGGCCGCGATTGGGATCGTGGCAAAGACGAGCGCGGTCCAAAACACAGAACGAATCATGGAATTGAAATCCAGCGGGCGGGGCGAGAAGGCTAGACTAGCCGAACCATAATCGTTCTGGATCGCCGCGGCAACTCGCCGCGAAAAATTGCCAAGAGCATTGGTGATGGCGAGCGGCGGCCGCGAGCCTGCCGGTATCGCAACGTCACCGGCAAGCTTGCGCTTGCCGCTCGCCAGGCGGCCGCTTGCCGGTCGGCAGCTTGCAATTTGTCGTCTCGGCCCAGCAAAACAATCAGGGCGGGGTTACTGGGTAACCCCGCCCCAAAAAGCGGTCGTGCTTCTCGGTTCGTTAGGACGTGGCCCGCGAAGCTGGGCTCGGCGGCGGCGAAGTCTGCGACGCCGGAGCGCCCGCCGCCGGAGTGCCCGTCGCCGGCGCCTTTGTGGGCGGCGGCGGAGGAGTCACTTTGATCAGCGGGATGCCAGCCTTGGCGGCGAACACATTGCGGAGCAGTTGTGCGCCGTAGTCCTTGGGCTGCAGCTTGATGCCCTGGTCCAACTCCGTCACCGCCTGCTTGGGATAGCCCAAGTAGCCGTAGTGATAGCCTAACAGGTATCGCAAGCCGGCGTTGTTGGGATCCGACGTGCGGGCTTTTTCCAACGCCCGAAGTTGATCGGTGTAGTTCTGGATGTTGGGATACAACTCGCGATAGTTGGTGACCACCGTGCCCCACTGGGCCTCCGGAAGCATTTGGGTGGCCAACTGCAAGGCGCCGGCCGCCGGCATGAACTGGCCGCTGGCGA
>DATCFX010000682.1:0-3042 GCA_036509275.1 Pirellulales bacterium
AAACGGCCAAGCCCGCGTCGGGCTCGATGCCCAGCGGCGATTTGCCCGGCATGCCGGGAAGCCAGGATTCGACGACGCTGGTGGCCATGCGCTGCGGACGCGCCGACGGGGCGCCCCCCTTTTTCAGACAATCCAGCCGAGGGAATCAGCCGGTCACTCGAGTTCTTCCAGCCAGAGCCGAATTTCGTTCTCGTATTCGCTGGCCAGGTCGCCCTTGACGAGCTGTCGATGGAAACTGGCCGCGCCTTCCTTGACCAGGTCGGCGGCTTCGGCGCTGGGAAAGCGGCACATCGGGTCGGACGCGATCAGGCTGCGGATCAGATTCAT
This sequence comes from Pirellulales bacterium, assembly GCA_036509275.1. Classification (GTDB taxonomy): domain Bacteria; phylum Planctomycetota; class Planctomycetia; order Pirellulales; family PNKZ01; genus DATATB01. Next base: position 328 of record DATCFX010000682.1, read on the forward strand.
CAAGAGCTCGTTGCAGACGACTTCGCGCGGCAGCCGCTCGGGCAGCTTTTGCACGAGCATGCGTTTGGCTTCCATCAGTTCGCGGAAGGTGTTCATGCCGGTAAACGGCGGGCAGCCGGAGAGCATCTCGATCAGCACGTATCCCAGGCTGCACAAGTCGGAGCGGGCCGACGTGCCGTTGCCTTCGAGCACCTCGGGCGCCGAATAGGCCGGCGTGCAACTGCGCCGCGTGGGGGCATTTTCCAGATCGAAGGCCGAACCGATATCGATGATCTTGGCGTTGCCCGTCCGCTTGAGCATGATGTTCGACGGCTTCAAGTCGCCGTGGACGATGCCTTCGCGGTGCAGCGCAGCCAAGGCCGCCAGGCACTCGCGCAACACGGCGATGGCGATGCCCGGTTTCAAGCGAGGCTGCTTCGGTCCGGCCGTCACGATCACGTTGTTCAGGTATTCCCAGCGGCGATTGCTGACCTGGTTGCGCACGCGGTCGAGCATTTCGAGCGTCAGCAGGCGGCTCAGGTCGAAGCCGTCGACCCATTCCATTTCCATGATGCGGATGCGGTTGCGGTCGACGAAATTGTGGACATCCAGCAGGTTGTCCTGCTGAATTTGCGCCACGCGCGCCGCCACGTGCGCAATCCGGCTCATGGCGTCGTCGTAAGCGCGCGCGTCTTCGTAAGGCTCGGGCGAAAAGATCTTCAGCGCCACGGGCAGCGTAAACTTGTCGGTGCCGCGGCGCTCGCTGAGATAGACGATGCCTTGCCCGCCGGAACCCAGCGGACGGAGAAAGCGATGGTGTTCGGTCCAGTTCAGCCGCTGATCGCCCAGCAGCCCGCGGTAGCGTTCGATGAGTTCTTCCGGGCAGCGCGCGGAGCGTACGCCGTTGAAAGTCAGCGTTTGGGAACCGGTGAGAAAAGTCGTATTGGACATCGTGCGTGTACCTCTCTTCCATCTGGATTGAACGCTGCGCGGCAGAAGTTTCGCCGTTTGTTGACACCGGCAGGGAAGCTACACAGCCCAGCCGGGATCCGCAGATAACGAACTTCAGCGCCCGGTGCGCAAGCCCTTGCGGCGCCGGAAACAGGAACGCAGTCGATTCAACACGACATTTATCTTAAGCCGGCCGATCAGGCAGCGCCTAGAGCGCGGCCGGCCAGTCGCCCCCTCTAGGGAACCAGGGGGGGCAGCGCCCCGTCGGCCATCCACGAACGACCAAAGTTCCGATGGTCAACGAAGATGGCGGTCGCCAGCGCGGCGAACACGGGCACGCCAGCACGCCGCAGAAAAAACAATGCTGCGACGAATAATCACGGCGATGCGCTGCCGCGCACGGGGAAGCCCAGCCGCTTGTCGATCCGATTTGCCAGCGGCCGGCCAGACTGCCAGCGACGCAGATTTTCGCAGAAAAAGCTCGTCATGTCCTCAATCCGCGCTCGGCTTTGCCCGCCAACGTGCGGGGTAATGATGACGTTTGGCAGCTCCCACAGCTTGCTCGCCGGCGGCAGCGGCTCGACCTCCGTCACGTCCATCGCCGCGCCGGCCAGACGGCCGGCAAGCAACGCCTCGACCAGGTCCTGTTCCACGACCAGCGGGCCGCGGGCCATGTTCACCAGAAAAGCATCGCGCTTCATCAACCCCAGCGCGCGGCGGTCGATCATGCCGCGCGTCTGGCTGGTGAGCGGCGCGGCCAGCACCAAAAAGTCGACCTGCGGTAGCATCTCGTCGAGCCGCTCGGGCGGCAACAGCGCCTCGACATAGTCAGGCTTGTCGACTGGGAACACGTCGGTCGCCAGCATCCGCACTTTGAGCGTGCGCAGCACCTCGGCCAGCCGCCGCCCATTGCCGCCGAAACCCACGATGCCCACGGTCGTGCCGTGCAAGTCGCGCGTTGGGCGGCGAATGAACTCGCGCGCCTGTTGGGCCCGAAAGAACACGGGCAAGCTGCGGCACAGCCCGGTCATCAGCGCGAGCGTATGCTCGGTCACCTGGTCGGCCAGTACGCCCGAGGCGCTAGTGACCACGATCTCCGACTCCACGACCGCCGGCACGAGGCAATGATCCATGCCCGCCGCCGACGACTGGATCCATTTCAAACGCCCCCGCTGGACGACCTCGTCCCAGGGGATCGGCACCACCTTGGCATGCCCGCAATAGATGTCGGCGCTAAGGATTTCGTCAGCGATGCGGTGCTGGCCGGCATCGACGATTTCCGCGCCGGGGGCCGCCTCGGCAATCTGCTTCAAATGCTGCGTTTCAACGGGATAGCAAAGAACAATTCGCACGCGCCGCGGCCCTTTCACAAGAACGTCGAGTGTCGCCCGAAGGCGGGTCTACCCACCCGCCAGCATGAGCCATGCTGCCACGAATCTACCACAGCACAACCCGCTCGTTGACAAGCCAACCCGGATTCTATCAGTCAACGGTTGGAGCCCCAAAAAATACCGAGACAACAGGAAAGCCCGGGCAAGCACTCACGGGAACCATGCGCGGCACGAGAAATGCAAATAAATTCCGCCGGAAGCGGGCGTCTTTTTGATACAGGAGATCCACCGATGAAAGTCATGATTGTTGCGGCCGCGCTATTAGGCCTGTTTGGTGCGTCGGCCGTCGTGGCCAGCGAACCGTTGGCTCCGGCGGCTCCCGTCAAGATTGAGAACGTCGGCTGGCGGAGTTATGGCTATGGCTACGGCTATCGGCCGTACCGCTGGGGCGGCT
>DATCFX010000683.1:0-1182 GCA_036509275.1 Pirellulales bacterium
ACAGGACCAACACCTGGTCGGCTGCCGCACCGCACGTTTCGCCGGCCACAGCGGCCATGCGGGCAGCATCTTCATCACCGCGCCGTCCGGTGCAGGCGTTGGCATTGCCGGAGTTGACGACCACCGCGCGGACGTCGGCGCTGGGCGTATGACGGCGGTCCCAGCCGACCGGCGCGGCAAACACCAGATTTTGCGTATACACGCCCGCGGCCGTGGCCGGCCGATCGGACACGATGAGCGAAACGTCCAGCTTCGTGGTATCGCGCTTGATGCCGGCGTACACGCCCGCCAGGCGGAAGCCTGCCGGCACGCGCGGCGGCGATGATGAGTGTGAGTCGGTCATACGCGTCACAGTGCCGTCGTCTCGGGATAGCCGAACATCAGATTAAAATTCTGCACAGCCGCTCCGGCTGCGCCTTTGATCAGATTGTCGAGGCAACTGATCGTCAGTACCCGGCCGCGCACCACGCGGGCCGTGATGTCGCAAAAATTGCTGCCGCTGGAATCCTTGGTGCCGGGCAAATGGTCGACGACCCGCACAAACGGCTCGTCGGCGTAAAAGTCTCGCAGCGCCTCCAGCACCTGTTCCTCGCTCACCGGCTGCTCAGGCACCGAATACGTGGTGGTCAGAATGCCGCGGTCCATCGGGATCAGATGCGGCGTGAAAATCACGCTCACCTCCCGGCCGCCGGCGATGCTCAGCACCTGTTCGATTTCCGGCGTGTGCCGATGCCGCCCGACGTTGTAGGCCGAGACGCTTTCGTTGCACTCGGGAAAATGCGTCGTGAGCTTGGGAGTGCGGCCCGCGCCCGACACGCCGCTCTTGGAATCGACGATGATATTGTCCGGCTGAATGATCTTTCGCTTCACGAGCGGGGCCAGCGCCAGGATCGCGGAGGTCGGAAAACAGCCCGGGTTGGCTACCAGCCGCGCCCGCGGAATTTCGGCGCGAAACAGTTCGGGCAATCCATACACGGCCGACGCCAACCGCTCGGGATCAGGATGGCGCAGGTTGTACCATTGCTCGTAAACCTGGGGGCTGCGCAGGCGATAATCGGCGCTGAGATCAATCACGCGCGTTTTGCCGGTCAGCAGTTGCGGCACGACCTGGGCCGTCACGCCGTGCGGCAGGCAGCCGAACACACAATCGGCCCGGGCCGCGACCGCTTCGGGCGCGAGATC
>DATCFX010000684.1:0-4221 GCA_036509275.1 Pirellulales bacterium
GTTCCTCTTGAGCGGCACCAACAACGGGATCAACGTCGCCGGCAGCCAGACCTTGACGGCCAGCGGCCAGTTCAGCGGCACGGGCGGCTTCACGCTCAACGGCCCGGCTAATGCGACCGGCGTCATGGTACTCACCGGCAACAACATCTATACCGGCGGGACGATGATCGCCGGCGGCACGCTACAAATTAGTTCCGACGCCAACCTGGGTCTGGCCGTGAGCGGCAACAACGTGACGCTCAACGCCGGCACGCTGGGGATCATTGGCGGCGTGACCACGGCCAACACGCTCAGCAGCGGCGTGATTCTGAACCCGAACCGGGAATTCGCCCTGATGGCCGGCGGCGGCACGATCGACGTGGCAGCGCCCAGCGTGGCCATCATCGGCGGCACGATCGCCAACGCCGGCGCGGCACAGACGCTGACTGTCGGCGGCACGGTGCTGCCCACCGGGGGCAACTTCAATCTCACGGTCGACGGCACGGCGGTGAACGGCATCGCCTACAGCACTTCGGCGGCCACCACGGCCGCCAATATCCAGGCGGCTTTGAATACTGCCCTGGGGGCGAACAACGCGGTCGTGAGCGTGAGCTCCAATTCGCAGTACACGATCACCTTCGAGGGTGCGTATGCGGGCCAGACGATACCGCTGATCAGCGCGAATGTCACCAACCTGACCGGCGGCACGGGCACGTCGATCAGCTCCACCGTCACGACCCCGGCCACGACCCTCAGCGGAGGGCTGTTCAAGACCGACCTGGGCACCTTGGTGCTGCAAGGCACCAACACGTTCAACGGCGGCGTGACGGTTTCGGCCGGCACGCTGGCTGTTTCCAGCGACGTCAACCTGGGCGCCGCCAGCAACACGTTGAACCTGACCGGCGGCACGTTTCAGGTGCTCAACGGTTCGACCTTCTCCAGCAGCCGCAACGTGGCCTTGACCGGCGTGAACAACATTTCGGTGCTGGGCTCGAGCACCAATGCCACGCTCAGCGGCCCGCTCACCGGCAGCGGCGGCATTACCAAAATCGATACCGGCACGCTGACGCTCAGCGGCGTCAACACCTACAGCGGCGTGACGCGGATCAACAACGGCACCCTGGCCGTCACCGGCCTGGCTTCGGGCAATGCGCTGGGCACCGGTTCGGTGGTGTTGGCCGGCGGCACGTTGCAGTTGAATGGCGGGGCCACGAACACGAGCATTAAAATGGGCGCCTCGAGCGTCACCGGCGGGGGAACCCTGGCGTTGAACACCGGAGCCGGCGCGTTGAACGTCACGGTGGCTTCGATGACCCGCGGCGGCAACGGTACGCTCGACGTGCTGGTGGCCAGCACCGGCGGCGTGCCCACCGGCACCCTTACTTCGCCCCCGGCCACGGCCAACGGCATCGTCTCGCCCTGGATCGTTTTGCAGAGCGGCCCGAGCCTGGCCAGTGCCGCCGCGGCGAATGCCGATTTCGTGGGCCTCACCGGTGGTGTGCTGGGCGTGGCCACCTACACCAGCACCAATCTGAACACTTCGCTGGCCACTAACGTGACCCAAATCAGCGGCAACACGCTCGTCACGGGCAGCGCCAACGCGTACGCCTTGAACCTCGAAGGTTCGACCATCACCGGCGGCAACGTGAACGTGGCCGGCGGCACGATCGGCGGCACCAACGCCGCGGGATTGATCCTCAACGGCTCGACGTTGAATAACTCCGGCCTGAGCTTCGGCGCCAGCGAAGGCATTATCTTCACCACCGGCAGCAGCTTCATCAACGCGCCGATCTCCGGCACCAATGTGACGATGTTCGGCACGGGCACGCTCACCTTGGGCGCGGCAAATACCTACACGGGCAATACGACGATCAACGGCGGCACGGTGAGCATCAGCGCCGATAACGCCCTGGGCGCCGCCACCGGCAGCGTGACCCTGGGCGGGGGCACCCTGCAATACACGAACAATGTCAACACGTCGCGCAGTTTCATCCTGAACTCGGCGGCCAGCACGATCGACATCACGGCCGGCAACACGGTCGTCTCCAACGGACAGATCAGCGGCAGCGGCGGCCTGGTCGTGACCGACGGCGGCACGCTGTTGCTGACACGCAGCAACACCTACAGCGGCGGCACGACCGTCACCGGCGGCGCCCTGCTGATCCTGTTCGACAACAGCGCCCTGGGCAACGTCAGCGCCGGCGTGACGCTGGACAACGGTGCCTTGCGCACCAGCACGTTTGCCTCGCCCCGCAACATCGTGCTGGCTAACACGGCCGCCTTGCCCAACGGCGGCGGCACGATCGACGTTTCGGACGCGCAGACGCTGACCTTGGGCGGCCAGATCAGTGGTGCTGGCGCGCTCATCAAGAACGACACCGGCACCCTGGTCATCAACGGCTCGGGCAACACTTACACCGGCGGCACGATCCTGAACTTCGGCAGCTTGACGGTGACCAACCCCAACGGCTTGGGCGGCGGCAACAACGTCACGCCCGGCAACGTGACGCTCAACGGCGGCACGCTGAACCTGTTGAACAACGGCATCGGCGTCGGCAATACGATCACGAACGTCATCGGGCAGCCCGGCTACGTAAACAACGTGAACGCCGCGTCGATCGTCTACGGCCAAACGACCGGCACGCCCAACGGCTACAACGTCGTCGTGACCAACAACGCCACGATCAACGTCAACAACAATGGGGCCAACACCGGCAACACGATGCAGTTGGGCAACCTGTCTATCGGCAACCAGACGTTGACCGTGACCGGGGCAAATAATTACCAACTGAACTTTGAGGGTACGATCACGCTCTCGGGCACGAAGGCCACCTTCAGCACCACCACCAGCCCAACGACCACCAGCGGCAACCTGTTGCTGGACGGCTTGATCACCGGCAGTGGCAATCTGACCAAGACCGGCACCGGCCTGACGGTCATCGGCGGCGGCAGCAACACCTACACCGGCAATACGACGGTGTTGCAGGGCGAATTGCTCTCCGCCGCCACCAGTGGCAGCAGCGCCCTGGGCACCGGCAACGTGATTGTCGAACCAGGCGCCTCGCTGGTCGTCTCGGCCAACGGCACGCTGGCCGGCAACGCCAGCGTCCAGGTTTTGAGCAGCATCACGTCGGTGGGTGCCATCGGCATCATCGGCGACTTCACGCCCACGGTGAGCGCGAGTGCCATGACGAGCGTCTGGGGCAACTCGCTTGTGCTGTACAACTCGATGACCTCGAGTATCGACATGTCCCAAGTCGGCAACGGCCAGGCCTACCTGGGCGCGGGCACGAACCCGACGACGACCGTCTACAACGGCATCCTGTTCCAGGGCCTGCTGACAAACGGCAGCGACGGCACGCTGCGCATCGGGGCCAATTCGGCCGGCGGCGTGCCGCCTTCGCTGGTCTTTACCGCCGCCGGCGGCTTGGGCGGCACCAGCGCCAATACGTCGAACGTGATCGTCGGGTCGCCTGAGAACAACGCCTTCACCACGGGGCAAGGCACCTCGGTCGTCGCCGGCACGGGCACCGTCGTGTTGGCCGATTCGAACCTGTACTCCGGCGGCACGACGATCAACCGCGGCAGCACGCTGACGATCGAAACCGGCGGCAGCGGCGTCACGCCGCTGGGTTCCGGCACCGTGGAAATCTTCGGCACGTTGCAGGCCTCGGGGCCGTTCGGCTCGTTCATCGGCAGCACGCCGAACACCGCCAATAACGCCTTCATCCTGCGGCCAGGCGGCTCGATCGTGCTGAATAACAACGCCGCCGTGGGCACGAACCTCAATAACCGCTTCGGCTCCGCCACGCCGCTGAACCTTAACGGCGGCACCTTCAGCCTGTTGGGCGGCACGGTCGTCAGCGGCACGACCGCCACGAACACGACCGACGCGATCGGCACCCTGACGTTGGGCAAGGGCGGCACGATCAACGTGGCCCGCAGCGCGGCGGTTTCCGGGAACACGGCGGCGTTGACCATCAGCAACTTGGCCGCCCGCCCGGCCGGTGCCACGTTGATGATCACCACCTCGGCCGCCAACAGTTTGGGAGCCAGTACGAACTATGATCAGGTCACGGTCTCGGCCGGCTTGCCGGGCTATTCCGGCACGGTTCATGCCTCCACCGGCCCGACGGGCATTCTGGCCCCGTACATCGTCGATGCCACTAGCAATACCTACGTGACATCGGCGATTGGCGGCGGCGGCACCAGCGGTTCGCTCATCGACCTGGCCGCTGGCGG
>DATCFX010000685.1:0-3517 GCA_036509275.1 Pirellulales bacterium
GATGCGGCAGCTCAAGCAGCATGGCTGGCCGCCGGAAGACATGTTCGGCGTGCGATTGGCGCTGGAAGAAGCCCTGGTCAACGCCATCAAGCACGGCAATCACTCCGACGCGACCAAGTGCGTCCACTTCAGTTGCAAGCTGGGTCCGGACCGCTTGTGGCTCGAAATCCGCGACGAGGGCTGCGGCTTCAATCCCCAGGCAGTGCCCGATCCCACGGACGCCGCCCACGTCGCCTTGCCCAACGGCCGCGGCCTGCTGCTGATGCGCGCGTATATGTCGCGGGTGGAGTACAACGCGGCGGGCAATTGCGTGGTGATGGAAAAGCTTTGCCCGCGCGCCAGCGCCTGAAGATTGACTCTCTGGCCCGTTCGTGTTAGAACCCGCGCTTCCGATCGGATGGAAGTTTTTTCGTCGGCAACAGACCAGACAGGCATCTGCCAGGAGCGCAACTGTGGGCGGCATCAGCGAACGGGCCAAGGAAATCAAGCGCCGGCGGCATCGGCGGAAAAAGCTGGACGTGTTTGCCCGCAAACTCAAGAAGGCCACGGCCTCCGAGCGCACCACCATCGGCGACAAGATCCGCCATTTGACCACTGGCGCCGAGGTGATTCTCAAAAACTTCGGAATGGCCGAAACGAAACGCTAGGCCGCCACTTCAGCGGCTCGAGCTCACGATGCCGTCGTCCGGGGCGACCACTTCGTCGGCCGGCGCGATCCGCGCGAAGACAAACTCGTCGCCGTGATAATCCACACGCACGACCGAGTGTGGCGGATATTCGCCCTTGAGCAATTCGGTGGCCAGTGGGTTCTGAATTCGATTCTGAATCACGCGCTTCAGCGGTCGGGCGCCAAAGGCCGGATCGTATCCCTCGGCGGCCAGCGCCTGCATGGCGGCCGGCGTGACGTCGAGCCCCAGCTCGTTTTGCTCTAACTGATGCCGCAGCCGCTCGAGCTGGATCGTCACGATCTTGGCCAGGTGCTTGCGCTCGAGCGGATGGAACGTGATCACCTCGTCAATGCGGTTGAGAAACTCGGGCAAGAAGCGGGTTTCGAGCGCCGCCTTCACGGCCTCGCGGATGGCCTCCTGATCGCCCCCCTCACGCGAAATCTCCTGGATCGCCTGGCTGCCGATGTTCGAGGTCATGACGACGATCGTGTTCGTGAAGTCGACGGTATGACCCTGGTTGTCGCTCAGCCGGCCGTCGTCGAGCACTTGCAACAGGATATTGAACACGTCGCGGTGGGCCTTTTCGATTTCGTCCAACAATATCACGCAATAGGGCCGCCGTCGCACGGCCTCGGTGAGCCGGCCCCCCTCTTCGTAGCCCACGTAGCCCGGCGGCGCGCCAATCAAGCGGCTGACCGTGTGCCGCTCCATGAACTCGCTCATGTCCAGCCGGACCATCGCGTTCTCGTCGTCGAACAGCACGCCGGCCAGGGCCTTGCACAGCTCGGTTTTGCCCACGCCGGTGGGACCTAAGAAGATGAACGAGCCGATCGGCCGGTTGGGATCTTGCAGGCCCGATCGGCTGCGGCGAACCGCGTTGGCCACGGCCTGCACCGCTTCGTCCTGGCCCACGACGCGCTGGTGCAGGCGTTCTTCGAGCACCAGCAGCTTGGCGCGTTCGGTCTCGAGCATGCGGCTGACCGGAATGCCGGTCCAGGCACTGACCACTTCGGCGATTTCGTCCGGGCCGACCTCCTGCCGCAGCAAGCGGCGCTTGCCGGCCGGCGGCGGCGAAGTGCCGGTCGTTTCGAGCTTGGCGGCCAGCTTGCGGCGCTCGTTGTCCAGCTCGTACAGCCGCTGATAGTTTTGCTCTTCGATCGGCAAGCCGGCGGCCTGCCGTTCCTTGATGCCGCTGCTGAGCTGATTGAATTCGAGCTCCACGTTCTCGAGCCGCGCGCGGATCTCGCCCACGTCGCCCATACCCGACTTCTCGGCTTCCCATTGCTCGCGCAGATTGGCCAGCTCGCGCCGCAGATCGGTCATTTCCTGCTCGATCTCCTCGAGCCGCTCACGGGCGTGTTCCTCTTTTTCGTCGGCCAACTGCCGGGCAGCCAATTCCAATTGCACCAGCCGCCGCTGCACCTGGTCGATCTCGCCCGGCACGCTTTGCAGCTCCATAGCCAGGCGGCTCATGCCTTCGTCGATGAGATCAATCGCCTTGTCCGGCAAGAACCGATCGGTGATGTAGCGATGCGACATGTTGGCCGCCGCCACCAGTGCCGAATCCTTGATCTTGACCCCCTTGTGATGGGCTTCGTACCGGCCCTTGAGCCCGCGGAGGATCGCAATCGTGTCTTCCACCGACGGCTCGCCGATAAAAACCGGCTGGAATCGCCGCTCTAGCGCCGCGTCCTTCTCGATGTATTTGCGGTATTCGTCCAACGTGGTGGCGCCGATGCAGCGCAGCTCGCCGCGGGCCAGTGCCGGCTTGAGCAGATTGGCGGCGTCGGATCCGCCTTCGGCCTTGCCCGCCCCCACCACGGTGTGCAGCTCGTCGATGAACAACACCACGTTGCCGCCGGCCGCTTGCACTTCGCGCAGCACGGCTTTGAGCCGCTCTTCGAACTCGCCGCGAAACTTCGTGCCGGCCACCAGGGCGCCCATATCCAGCGCGATCACGCGCTTGTTGCGCAGCGTTTGCGGCACGTCGCTGTTGACGATCCGCAGGGCCAGCCCTTCGGCGATGGCGGTCTTGCCTACGCCCGGCTCGCCAATCAATACCGGATTGTTCTTCGTGCGGCGCGACAGCACTTGGATCACGCGGCGGATTTCCTGGTCGCGGCCGATCACCGGATCGAGCTTGCCGGCCCGGGCCTGCTCGACCAGGTCGATGCCGTATTTTTGCAGGGCTTGAAACTTCGATTCCGGCTCCTGGCTGTCGACGCGCACGTTGCCGCGGACTTCCTGCACCGCCTTGAGCAGTTCCTTTTCGCCAATGGCATTCAGCTTGAGCAGATTGCGAGCCTTGGTGTCGACCTTGGCCAGCGCCAGCAGCAGATGCTCGACGGAGACGAATTCGTCCTTCATCGCGTCGGCTTGTTGCTGTGCCGCTTCGAGCACCTGCACGAGCTGCTGCGAAGCCTGCGGCTGAGCGCCGCCGCTGGCTCGGGGCAGGTGCTCGATCTCGGCCGCCACGATGCCTTCGAGCTGCGCGCGGTTGGCGCCGATTTTGTCGATGATCGGCCTTGCAATGCCGCCGTCTTCGGCCAGCAGGCCGGCCAGCAGATGCACCGGCTCGATCTGAGGATTGCCGCGGTCGGTCGCCAGCGCTTGCGCGCGCTGCACCGCTTCCTGCGCTTTGATCGTGAGTTTGTCGAACCGAAAGGCCATTTTCCATTCTCCTTAGTCGCAGGATCGACCGAAAAATAACTTCTCCGCGACCCCGCTCCCCTGGCGGGAGAGGGTAGGGTGAGGGGCCGAAAAAATGGAAGTGATTTTTCGGTCGATCCTGAATTGGCAAAACCGACGGGGAGTACCCGTCGGCCTTGCCGCACTTCGTCCAATGCGTT
>DATCFX010000686.1:0-3831 GCA_036509275.1 Pirellulales bacterium
GGAACCGTGATTTCGCCCTTCACTCCCACGCTGGACATCACCGCTGTCCTGGGGAGCGCTTCGGGCACCGGCTCGCTAGTGGTCAACAACGGCACCTCGGGCATTTTGCAGTTGGCCGCGGCCAACACGTTCACCGGCGGCGTGACGCTCGATGGCGGCGGACTGTACATCACCAACGCAGCCGCCTTGGGCACCGGCATCTTCACGATCAACGCGAACAACACGTCCTACACCGGCTCCGTCACCGTTGCCAACCCGGTCGTGTTCGCCAACGGCGTGACGAGCTTCACCTACGGCAACTATGGCGCCGGCACGACCACCTTTTCGGGCGTGGTGAGCTGGGGCACGAACCAGGACATCGCGATCACCGTCAACGCCATCACCGGCGCGACGCTCACCAGCACCGAGCAGTTTACCGGCTCGATCTTCGGCTCGGGCCAGTTGATCAAAGAGGGCCCGGGCGAGTTGTACCTGTCGTCGGCGGCGAACGTCGCGACATTAAATCTTTCGGGCGCGGGTGGCATCCAGGTGCTGGGCGGCACGCTGTACGTCAACGGCGGCGGCGAATTGGGTTTCGCACCGGCTGCGCCGGTGGCCAACAACATCGTGATCGACGGCGGCGTGCTGGAAAACAATGGGACGACGTACATCAGTCCCAACCAGGGCATCACCATCGGCGCCAGCACCGGCTACGGCACCTTGCAGGCCGGCGCCGCGCTGGTCATCGACAGCGTGATCAGCGGGGGCGCGCCGGGCGCGGGGCTGATCTCCAACGGCGCGAGCGCCTTGCTGCTGGAAGCGGGCAACACGTATACCGGCCCGACGATCCTCGGCGGCGGCGGCTACGTGGAAGCCCAGAACACCTATGCCTTGGGCGGCAGCGGCGCCGGCGGCGTCACCAATGGGTCCGAAGTGGGCGGCACGGTGACCGTGCTCAACGGCACCTCGCTGTTCTTGGATACCACCGACACCGTGAATGTGGGCGGAGCCATCCAGATCGGTGCCCAGCCGCTGGTGCTCAACGGCTTGGGCTATCTCGGCTCCGGCGCGCTGCGCAACGTGTCCGGCCCCGACACGTACGGCGGCCCGATCACGCTGGCCAGCAACGCCCAGATCCAGTCGGACTCGGGCTTCCTGCTGCTCACCGGCAACATCAACAGCACGGCCGGCGCGTTCCTGCAACTGGCCGGCGCCGGCAACCTGCAGATCACGGGCAATATCGGCTCGGGCGTGAATAATGTGAACAAGTTCGGCAGCGGCGTCGCGATCCTCACCGGCAGCAACAGCTACACGGGCGTGACGAGCCTCTACAGCGGCGTGATCCAGGCGCAGAACTCGGCGGCCCTGGGCGCCAGCACGGTGCAGATTTACAGCGGCGCGACACTGGAACTCAACGGCGGCGCCAGCAACGGCAATCTGACGCTGACCAACAGCATGAACATCGCCGGCGCCGGGCTGCTGAGCATCGGCATCATCGGCGTGGACGAGCCCGGCGGCGCGGCCGCCACGCCCGAGGGGGCCATTCAATCCTTCGGCGGCAACAACACGATCAGCGGCGCCATTACGCTCTCGAACCCGGCCCAGATCAGTTCGACCGGCAGCGGCACGCTGACGCTTAGCGGCGGCATTTCGAGCAACAACTACGCCTTGACCTTCTCCGGCGGGGGGACCACCGTGATCAGCGGCACCGGCATGTCGCTGGGCACCAGCGGGCTGAACAAGAACGACCACGGCATGCTGGTGCTAGACGTGGCCAACACCTACAGCGGCGCGACGAATATCAATGGCGGCACGGTGCTACTGAACGTCAGCGGCGCGCTGGGCACGTCTTCGTTGGCCACCGTGGCCTCCGGCGCCACGCTGGCCCTGGAAGGCGGCCAAACGTACGGCGGGGGTGTCGTGCGCCTGACGCTCAACGGCAACGGCGCCAATGCGGGCAATACCGGCGCCTTGGACAACTTCAGCGGCACGAACACCTATAGCGGACCGATCACGCTGGGCTCGCCGGCCACGATCTCGTCGGATGCCGGCACGCTCAGCATCACCAGTGCCACGCCGATCAGCGGCAGCGGTTTTGGGCTGACGTTGGCCGGGGCCGGCAGTGGCACGATTTCCTCCTCGATCGGCACCGGCACCGGCGGCTTGACCATGAGCGGCACCGGCACCTGGACGCTGTCGGGCGCCAACACCTATACCGGCGCGACCACGGTCTCGTCCGGCACGCTGAGCGTGACGGGCACCAACACGAGCGCGGCGCTGGTCGCCAACGGCGGCATCTTGCAAGACAACCTGGCCACGAACACAACCGGCAATTTCACGGCCACGCCCACGCTCTCGCTGGGCGGCGGCGCGTTCAACGTGCTGGGGGCCAACGCGGGCGCGAGTTCGGAAACGCTGGGCGGCCTGACGCTCACGGCCGGCGCCACGAGCTCGATCGCCGTGAATCCCAACGGCGGTAGCGGCACGACGCTGACGCTCGGTACGACCTTCACCCGCGGCGCGGCCGCGATCCTGGATATCAATTACACGGCTGCCGGATCCAGCGGCTCGATCGTCACCACCGGCCTGCCGACCGGCAGCGGCGCGCCGACGGGCACGAACAACATCTTCGGCTACATGCTGGTGACCGACGGCACGATCACCGGCCTGGGCGAGTTGAATGGCAGCAGCCAGATCGTCGCCTTCAACAGCCAGACCGGCGGCACCACGCTCATCGGCACGAGCAACAGCGCCAGCACGGACTTCACCACGTACAACACGGTCTATACGAGCGGTGTGCTCGACTGGTCCAACGGCGGCACACTCGGCGCTCGCAGCGTCAACTCGCTGACGGTCGACACGACGAACAACGGCGGCAGCATCTTCCTGGGCGCCGACGCCAACGTGCTGACGATCAGCAGCGGCGCGCTGGTGTTCCAAGGGCCTAGCAACGAGACGATTTACGGCGGCCAGGTGGGCGCGAGCAATGCCGAGTTGATCGTCGACCAGTTGGGCACCGGCACGCTGACGATTGGCAGCGCCATCAGCGGCGGCACCGGCAGCCTGACGCTCAACGGCGGCGGCACGCTGGTCCTCACCGGCCAATCGAGCCAGATCGGAATCCTCAATCTCAACGGCGCGAGTTCGACCACCGTCGGCGGCCTGTCGACGACGGGCTTGTACGTGGGCGAGGCGGTGAGCGGCGTGGGCATTCCGGCCGGGGACACGATCGCCTCGATCGGCAGCGGCTCGATCACGCTCGCTGTGGCCGCTACGCTCAGCAGCAACACGACGCTGACGTTTGGCACCGCGAATTCGTACTCGGGCACGACGACGATCTACGACGGCGTGTTGCAAGCCGGCAGCAACAATGCCTTCAGCCCGAACTCGCCGGTGGTGTTGACCAACGCGGCCGGCGTCGGAATGAACCTCAACGGCTACAGCCAATCGATCTCTACCCTCAGCGGCGGCGGCGCCAGCGGCGGCAACATCAACCTGGGCAGCGTCGGCATCGGCACCGTGCTGACGGTCGGCACCGGGACGTCGCCTTTCGGCGGCGGCATCAACGAGAACGCGGCGTTGGGCAATCCGTACAGTTGGAACACGTATTCCGGCCAGATCTCGGGCAGCGGCTCGCTGGCCCTGACCGGCGGCAGCACGCTGTCTCTGACCAACACGGCCAATTCGTACACCGGTTACACGAACATCCTCAGCGGTACGGTGGTGGTGAACAGTTCGCTGCCGGTGAACAGCGCGAGCGAACTGGGCAACTCGAGCCTACCGATCGTGGTCATGGGCAGTTCGAGTTCGCAGGGCGCTCCGCAGGGTCAGCTCGTGTTGCAAGGCGGCGCC
>DATCFX010000687.1:0-2098 GCA_036509275.1 Pirellulales bacterium
CGTCACCAACCTCGTGCGCGACGGCGGCGTGGCCGAGAACTGGGTCTGGTGGTCGTTCCTGCTCACCGGTATGGCGACCGTGTTTTTCTACGCTCGCCTGTGGCGGCGGAGCGGCGTGCTGACGGACCTTGAATTCTACGAGCTGCGCTATTCCGGGCGGGCGGCCTCGTTCGTCCGCGGCTTCCGCGCCGTTTACCTCGGCTTGTTTTTCAACTGCGTGATCATCGCAAGCGTCAACCTCGCGGCTGTCAAGATCGCCAGCGTGCTGTTCGGCTGGCCTCGGCTGGAAACGCTGCTCCTGCTGGCGGCCGTGCCGATCGTGTTTGCGGCAACGGCCGGCCTGTGGGGCGTCATGGTTACCGACCTGATCCAGTTCTGCATCACGATCACGTCGGCGTTTGCGGCCGCGTACTTCGCCATTCACGCCCCGGGCGTGGGCGGGCTGCACGGATTGATCGCGCACTTTACCGGACCCAAAGCCGGAATGCTGTCGATTCTTCCGAATTTTGCGGATTGGCCGACGGCGCTGGCGATCTTCGTCATTCCTTTGACCGTGCAGTGGTGGTCGGTGTGGTATCCGGGTTCCGAGCCGGGCGGCGGGAGTTACGTCGCGCAGCGGATGCTGGCGGCGCGCACGGAATCCGACGCGATGTTCGGGACGCTTTCATTTGCGGCGATGCACTACGCGCTGCGGCCGTGGCCGTGGATCGTCGTCGCACTGGCATCGACGATCGTCTATCCGTCGCTGCACGACATCGCCGTGCGCTTTCCCGCCGTGCAGCCTGGTTTGATCGGCAACGACATCGCCTATCCGGCGATGCTGGTGTTCCTGCCGGCCGGATTCGCCGGCTTTATGGTCGCCGGTTTGTTCGCCGCATACCGCTCGACGATCGAAACGCATCTCAACTGGGGAACGTCGTATCTGGTGCACGACTTCTATCAGCGTTTCGTTCGGCCGCAGTCGACGCAGCGCGAACTCGTTTTCGCGGGGCGGCTCGTCACCGTACTGCTGATGGGTGCCGGCGTCGTCTTCTCGCTCTACTTGGACACCGCCAAGGACGCCTTCGATCTGCTATTGTCGATCGGCGCCGGCACGGGGCTGATTTACTTGCTGCGGTGGTTTTGGTGGCGCATCAACGCGTGGAGCGAGGTCAGCGCGATGTTTTCGTCGTTTGCGGTTTCGCTCGCGTTTTTCGTCGCGGGAAAACTGGGGCATCCGTTCGCAAGCACCACGATCTTGCTGACGACGGTCGCCATTACCACCGTCGTTTGGCTGATCGTCACCTACGCGACCCCGCCCGCTACGGCCGCCGCGCTGGCCGCTTTCTACGACAAAGTCCGCCCGGCCGGCCCGGGCTGGTCGAAGGTTCGCAAGGCGTCCGGGCTGCCGCCGTCGCCCGACTCGCCCGCCCAGTCACTGCTCGGCTGGGTGCTGGGGTTGGCGGCCGTCTACGGTGCCCTCTTTTCGGCCGGGGAGTTCGTCTACGGCCGTCCGGTCGGCGGTTGCGTGTGGGCCGTCGTGGCGCTTGCAAGCATCGCGGGCATGATTTCGCTGGGCGGACGCCTGTGGGGCTCGCGGGATGCCGCCGACGGGCCTTTGCGAGGGAATTCAACGTAAACGCGACGCCGGCAACGTTATTCTCCACAGATTGCACAAGATGAACGTCGCACATTGTGGACAACGAAGGCCCGCGTTCGATGTCTGCCAAACCACGGATTTGGCACTCGACCGCTTGAGGAGACCACGATTTTGACCTACATCCGGCTCGTTTCAATCTTCGCGCTTGGCCTGGCGTTTGCGGCTTGCTCCAACTCCAAGAACTCCACCGCGCAAGCAACCGAGTCCTCATCCGCCTCTTCGCCCGGCTCGGCCGGTTCGGCCGGTAAAACGATCGGCGTTTCCATCCAGAACCGCGAAGCACAGTTCTACCAAGATATGGAAGCCGGCATGAAGCGCGAGGCCGCCAAGTATGGCTACAAGCTGCTCGTGGTCGACGCCAATCGCGATAACGCGAAACAGCAGAGCCAAGTTGAGGACTTCATTTCGAAGAAAGTCGATGCGATCGTATTGACTCCGTACGACTCCCAAGCGATCGGG
>DATCFX010000688.1:0-6576 GCA_036509275.1 Pirellulales bacterium
GAAGATGCGGGCTGGCATTCTCAACGGCAAGGCGCTGGTGGCGCAAAAGAAATATCCCGAAGCCCAAAAGGCCTTCGCCGACGTGGTGCTCCTGGCCGACCAGCAAAAGACCCCCGCCGCCGCGGACGAAAAGGTGGCGGCCCTGCTGGGCACTGCCGATTGCCTGGCCAACGAGGGCAAGGTGGACGAGGGCATCAAGCAAGTTCAGGACGTGATCAAGGGGCTCGACCCCGAGAACGAGCCGCTTCAGGCCGAGGCCTTTCTGACGCTCGGCGCGTGCTACGTGAAAAAGCACGCCACCAAAGACGCGCTGTTGGCCTATCTGCACGTCGACATCGTTTATCCCTCGCAAACGCAAGCGCACATCGCGGCCTTGCGGCAATTGGCCGTGCTCTGGAACGAACTGGGCAAGGCCGATCGCAGCGCCCAAGCCAGCCAAACGCTCAAAGAACTGGCCAACGGCGACGGCAATTAGTCGCGGCTGGCACAAACTATTTCGCCTTCGGAGGCCGTCATGTTTTTTGCGGGATTGATCGAGCACGGCGCGTTCCGTCCGCTGGGCCGGGCGCGGAGCAGCGTGGCAGCGCTGCTGGCGGCCGGCTTGCTGCTGACCCTCGGCATCGCGCCGGCCCGGGCCCAGGATGCCGATCTCAAAGAGGCGCAGGCCGCTGAACAAAAAACGGTGGGCACCACGCCGCCGGCCACTGCCGCCGCCACGCCGGCGGCCGATTCCGGCAGCGAACGCCAGGCCGAGACGGAGTTGGAATTCTTTTATCACGCGCTGGGCATGCGCTACACTGTGGCGTTTCTGTTCATTTCGTTCTGCTTCGTCGCGCTGCTGGTCATGAACATCCTGGCGCTGCGGCGTGACAGCATTTGCCCACTCACGCTGGTGCAAGGCTTCGAAGCGCATCTAAACGAAAAACGTTACCAGGAGGCCTACGAACTGGCCAAGGCCGACGAATCGTTTTTGGGCCGCGTGCTGGCTGCCGGCCTGTCCAAGCTGTCGTCTGGTTATCCGCAGGCGGTCGAGAGCATGCAGGCCGTGGGTGAAGACGAAACGATGCGGCTCGAACAGCGGCTAAGTTACATCGCCCTGATCGGCACGGTGGCTCCGATGGTCGGCTTGCTGGGCACGGTGGACGGCATGGTCCAAAGCTTCCAAGTCATTGCCCAAAGCGACACGCAGCCCAAACCCGCGCAGTTGGCCGGCGGCATCTCGATGGCGCTCATTACCACGCTGGTGGGCCTCTGGCTGGCGATTCCGGCCGTGGCCTTTTTCGGCTTTTTCCGCAACCGCTTGGCGCGGCTGGTGTTCGAAGCCGCCAACATCAGCGAGCAGTTGATGGGCCGCTTCTCCAATCCAGCCAAAAAACCGTAACAAGGAAATGATGAAGTAAGGAAGTAAGAATGATGAATGCTGAATGACGAAATCAGCTTATCTTCCATGCTTCCTTCCTGCTTCAGCATCGAAGCCTTCCTCCATTCATCATTCTTCATTCAGCATTCCTACTTCATCATTTCCTACCCATGGCCAAGCGCAAACCGCTCGACGTATCGGCCGAGAGCGACATGACGCCGATGATCGACATGACGTTTCAGTTGATCGCGTTTTTCATGGTGCTGTTGAACTTTGCCGAGGACAACCAGGATCAGCGGATCAATCTCCCCTCGAGCGAGCTGGCCAAGCCGCCCGACGGCCCCAGCGAGTCGCCGTTGACCCTGCAACTGACGAAAGACGCGATGGTGCTATTCAATGGCGAAGAGGTGCCGGTGGCCGGCATGCGGCCGCTGTTGCTGCGCGAGGCGCAAGTGCTCAAGCGCAACAAAAAGAGCCCGGCCAGCGCGCACGTCATCATCCGCGCCGACAGCGAAACGCCCACCGGCAAAGTGCAGGAGTTGATTCAACTCTGCCAGGAGAACCAGTTCGAAAAGTTCTCGCTGCGCGCCCGCCAGGAAAAAGCCAATCGCTAGACAACAGGTAAGCGCATGAAGTTTCGCAAGCCAGGCGGCGTCGACAAGGTCGAGCAGCAGATGACGCCGATGATCGACATCGTGTTTCAACTGCTGACGTTCTTCGTGATGAGCTTCAAGATCGGCGTGCAGGAGGGCGACTTCAACGTCAAGATGCCGCTGGCCGGCGCCGGCGTGGCGGTGGTCCAGGAATTGCCGCCGGTCAAGATCCGCCTGGTCGCCAACAAGGACGGCACGCTGGCCGGCATGCGGATGGGCGAGCGGCCGCTGGCAAGCTTCGGCGAGTTGAACAAGGAGATCATCGCCCTGGTGGGCGGCAACGCCGCGATGGCCGAAAACGTCGAGGTCGAGCTCGATTGTGACTACGGCCTGCACTACGACAACGTGGTCCGCGCCATATCCGCCGTTTCCGGCTACATCGATCCCCAGACCAACAGCGTCGTCAAGCTCGTCGAAAAGATCAAGTTCGCCCCCCCGCATGCACCGTAAGGCCCATTGACACGCCCGCTTCAGTGCGCTATGTGATACAATTGGCTTATGAACGCAACCAGCATACTCGATCGCTTCTTGGATCCCGTCGCGCAGATTCTGCCGGCAGACACCGCCCAGCAGATTATCGACCTGCATCTTGATCCGCAATTGCAGGAAAGGTTGGACGTTCTGGCCGAAAAGGCCAATCAAGGCACGCTTTCAGCGGCTGAGCGCGAGGAGTACGCAGAGTACGTCGAAGGGCTCGATCTAATTGCAATTTTTAAGTTGAAGGCCCGAGCCGCGCTCCGTCGCCATGATTGACGCCGCCGTTCGCGACTTTGTGCGGCGGCGTGCAGGCGAACGATGTGAGTACTGCCGGTTGCCTCAGCACGCCGACGAAGCCAAATTCCACATTGAGCATGTCGTCGCGCAACAGCACGCTCCGCCAGACGCGGATGCGCCTGGCAATTTGGCGCTGGCCTGCCATCGCTGCAATCTTCACAAAGGGACGAATCTCAGTAGCGTTGATCCGCCAACCGGACAGATTGTCCCGCTTTTCAATCCACGGCAGGATCAGTGGCACCAGCACTTCGCGCACCAAGCGGCCCTCATCGTTGGGCTGACGCCAACTGGTCGCGCGACGGTTCAGCTATTGCAATTCAACGCACGTCGCCGCCTCGAATTCCGGGAACGCTTGATCGCCGACGGCGATTTCGATAGGTAACACACAGTCGCGGGCGAGCAAGTTCGCACGTTACCCGCGCGGGTGGAACTGCTGATGCACCTTCTTGAGCCGGGTGTGGTCGACGTGGGTGTAGATCTGCGTGGTGGTGATGCTGGCGTGGCCGAGCATCTCTTGGACGAGGCGCAAGTCGGCGCCGCCGGCCAGTAAGTGCGTGGCAAAGCTGTGACGTAGCGTGTGCGGGCTGACCTTGGGCGGCGCGCCGACGCGCCGGGCGTAGCGCGTGACCAGTTCCCAAATCCGCTCGCGCCGCAGTTGCCGGCCGCTGCGGCTCAAGAGCAGCCAGCCGGGCGGCGCGGGGGCTTGGGCCGCCAGGCGCGGCCGCTCGTGCTGCAAGTACTCCTGGATCGCGGCGGCCGCGCGCTTGCCCAGCGGCACCATCCGCTGCTTGTCACCCTTGCCGGTGCAAAGGCAATAACCGCCGTCCAAGTGGGCGTTGCGCTGCTCGAGGTTGGCGATCTCCGACGCCCGGCAGCCGGTGGCATACAACAGCTCGAGCAGGGCGCGGTCGCGCCGCCAGCAGCCGTCGGAGGCGCGCGGCGCGGTGAACAGCGCGTCGATCACGCGCGGCGGCAGCACGACGGGCACCCGCTGCCAGAGCTTCTGGCTGCCCAGCAACTCGACCGGGTTGTCCGTCACGATGCCTTCGAGCTGCAAATAGCGGAAGAACAGCTTGAGCGAGACGATGTGCCGCGCCAGGCTGGCCGGCGCCAGATTCTGCTCGTGCAGCCAGCCGGCATAATCGGCCAGCTCACGGATGCGCAAGGCCGGCACGCGGCGATTACCCAGCCAGCGAAAAAACTTGGCCAGGTCGCGGCGGTAGGCCGCCACGGTGTTGGCCGACAAATGGCACTCGCTCCGCTGATACTCGGCAAAAGCCGTGGCCCAGGGATGCTCGCCCGTCTTGACGGGCGCCGGGGCTTTGAGGGGCAACTTGCGGGGTTTTGTCATGCCGGGTTCCGCCGAGGGTGGCCGCCAGATTCACGAGCCGCTCGTCTCCTATTTTCGGCCCGCCCGAGCCAGCCGCTTCAACCCGACTGGCCTGCTCTCCCCGGTCGGCAAAGGCGGGGTATGTTAAACTAGGCGATTCAACCGCGACCTACGCGTTTTGCCGGAACTAATCAACGTGAAAATCCTCGTTGTGGGCGGTGCCGGATATGTCGGCAGCCATGCACTGCGGCATCTGCTGGCCGGCGGCCACGATTGCCTGGTTTACGACAATCTCTCGCAGGGCCATCGCGACGCGGTGCCCTCCGGGCGGCTGATCGTCGGCCGATTGCAAGATCGGCCGCTGTTGGAGTCGGTGCTGGTGCGCGAGCGGATCGAGGCGGTCGTCCACTTTGCGGCCTTCGCGCTGGTGGGCGAAAGTGTGCGCGATCCGGCGCGGTATTATCAGAACAACATCGTCGGCAGCTTGTCGCTGCTGGATGCGATGCGGGCTGCCGACGTGAAGCGCATCGTGTTCTCCAGCACCACGGCCACGTACGGCGTGCCCGACCGCGTGCCGATCGACGAGGACCAGCCGCAGCGGCCGATCAATCCGTACGGCTTTGGCAAGCTGGTAATCGAGCAGGCCCTGGCCGACTATGCCCAGGCCTATGGATTGGGCTACGCGGCGCTGCGCTATTTCAACGCGGCCGGCGCTTCGCCCTCGGGTGACATTGGCGAAGATCACGATCCGGAAACGCATCTGATTCCGCTAGTGCTGCAAGTCGCGCTGGGGCAGCGGCCGCAGATCGAAATTTTTGGCGACGACTATCCCACGCCCGATGGGACTTGTGTGCGCGACTACGTCCACGTCGACGACCTGGCCAGCGCCCACTTGCTGGCCTTGGAGCGATTGCAGCCGGGCCAAGGGCTGAAGCTCAACCTGGGCACCGGCCGGGGCTACAGTGTCCGCGAAGTGATCGACGCCTGCGGACAGGCGACCGGGCATCCGATTCCCGTCAAGCTGGGACCGCGGCGGCCGGGCGATCCGCCCGAACTGGTGGCTGACGCCCGCCGCGCGCGCGAGCAGCTCGGCTGGCAGCCGCAGTATCTCGAACTCCAGCCCATCGTCGACACCGCCTGGCGCTGGCACCAAGCGCATCCGCACGGGTACGACGAGCAGGCGTCATCCACGTCGTAGCGGAAGTCGTGAGACTTCCGACGGGCGATTCGGCGACGCTGCGGAATTCTCACGTGCATCCGCTGCCCGACGTTGAACCGCGCTACGGCGGCGTGCTCCGCGCCGCCTGGCTGGTTCTCCAGGCGGCCCGGTACGCGGCGAAGCCCCGCTGGACCGTTGGCGTCGCGTTGCGCAATGCGTCGTGTACCGCGGGTTCAAACGGCCCGTGGCCGGCAGCCCGCAGGATGCCGGCGCCTTGCTCAGCCACCGATTGGTCATAGGCCCCCAGCAGGCCGACGAACCGCGGCAGGTCGGCCTGGGCACGCTGCCAACAAGCTTGAGCGTATTCACGAGCGGGCGTGAATCCCGGCCGACCGTCGGCATCGATCCGCACTGCCCCGCTGATGCCGAGCACATAAGGTTCCCAATGCGGCGAGCTGGGCTGATACGGTTTGGCAATCGGCCAGAACGGCTCGCGCACGCCGGGTCCGTGGGCTACGGCTACGAGATACACGTCCTGCCCGGCGAGATCGAGCACCCATTCGTGTTTGCTCTTCAGCCCGGGCGACGAACCGGCCGCACTGCCGAGGTAGGCCTCGCGCACCAGCAAACCGTTGGCATAGAGTGCCACGTGCCGCGCCTGCGTCCAACTCGGCCCGGACACGCGCACGCTCACCCGCACGCTTTTGCCAGCCGATACCAGGTCGCCGGGGCCAGACTGCTCGTCGACCGTGATTTCGGCGAGCAATCCCAAGCTGGCGATCACGCGGCCTTGTCGAAAACTTTCGCACGCCGCGGCCACATTGATGCGTCCGGGATCGTCGTCCGGCACGCGAACATAAGTCCGCCCCTGGCCCACGATGAAGCGGCTCACAACGTGGCAGTCGCTCGACCCGACCGGTGCGAGCGCTAGCCCCGCGTTCAACTCGCCGAACCAGCCGCGCACCAGCTCCAGCGGGTCGTTTCGTAGCGCCCCGGAGTTGATCACCTCCATCGCGTTGGCTTCGAGCTTCCACCCGTCGAGATCTTCGCCGGTCAGATCGATATGGCGAGCGCTGCCGAAGGGTCGAAAACCGCTGTGTAGGTCGTCGGCATGATTGAGCACGATCACCTGCGCTCGCGGCGCTTGGTGGATCGCGGCAAACACTTCGCTCCAGTTCCGGCCGCCAGGATCGATCGATCCGCCGGCCGCCAGGGGAAAGACATTGAAGTGGCCCACCCGCGTCGTGACTTCATTGCCGACGATCGGCGTGAAGTATTTCAGCAGGCCGGCTTGGGCCGC
>DATCFX010000689.1:0-1098 GCA_036509275.1 Pirellulales bacterium
AAGGACGTGGCCACGGTGAGCGTCGCCCCGCTGATTCGTCAGGGTGCGGCCACGCGCGATGGGCGCGGTGAAGTGGTCACCGGCATGGTGATGATGCTCCTGGGCGAAAACTCGCGCCAGGTCGTGCATGATGCAAAAAAACGTCTCGCCGAAATTCAGGAAACCCTGCCTCACGGCGTCAAGCTGGAGGTGATTTACGATCGGGCCCACTTGATCGACCGCACGCTCAGCACGGTGCTGCACAATCTGGTGGAAGGGGGCGTGCTGGTCATGGCCGTGCTGCTGGTACTCTTGGGCAGCCTGCGGGCCGGGTTGATCGTGGCCGTGGCGATTCCGCTGGCGATGTTGTTTGCCACCAACGTCATGGCCGCCACCGGGGTGACGGCCAGCCTGATGAGCCTCGGAGCCATCGATTTCGGCCTGATCGTCGATAGCTCGGTGATCATGATCGAAAACTGCATGCGCCGGCTGGGACACGAGGGCGGCACGCGCCCGCATGCCGCCATCATCCGCGATGCAGCCATCGAAGTCCGCAAGCCGACCATGTTCGGCGAGCTGATTATCGCGGTCGTGTACCTGCCGGTGCTCGCCTTGCAGGGGACCGAAGGCAAGCTGTTTCGGCCGATGGCCTTGACCGTGCTGTTCGCGCTGGCCGGTTCGCTGATCCTGTCGCTAACCTTGATGCCGGTGCTGGCGGCGATGTTTTTGCCGCGCCGGTTGCAAGAGCGCGATGTCTGGCTGATCCGCGTCATCAAGACCATTTACCGGCCCATGCTGGCGGCGGTGCTCGGCCGGCCTCGGCTCACGGCCTTGGCTGCGGTGGGTGTGCTGGCCGCCAGCATCCCGGTGGCGATGCACCTGGGCGCCGAGTTCATGCCACGGCTCGACGAGGGCGACCTGCTCATCGAAGTGAACCGGCTGCCCAGCGCGACGCTCGAAGATTCGCTGGCCATGTCGACACAAATCGAGCGGCTGCTCAAGCCGCTGCCCGAAGTGAAAACCGTGTTTTGCAAAACCGGCCGGCCCGAAATCGCCAACGACGTGATGGGCGTACACCAGACCGACGTTTGGGTCATGCTCCGGCCGCCGGCTCAGTGG
>DATCFX010000690.1:0-2481 GCA_036509275.1 Pirellulales bacterium
GGCCAATTATAAGCCCCGTCGCGCAGCGCCAGCAACCAACGGGAATGTCGCAAATCCCCCATCGGCGATTGCAGAAAGTACGCCCACGGACTGCGGTCCGTGGGGTTCTCGGCGGGCGACGTCGAGCCCTGCTACGCCGCCTGCTCGTCGCCCTCACCGCCCGGCTCGGCGGCCGCGGTGATGGCGAAGTCGCCGCTCTCACTTACGTCCTCGAAGCGGACGCTGACCCGTTTGCTGATGCCCGACTCCTGCATCGTCACGCCGTAAAGCGTCGAGGCGCAGGTCATGGTCTTTTTGCTGTGCGTAACCACGACAAACTGCGTCCAGGCCAGGAATTCCTGCAAAACGCCGATGAAGCGCTCGATGTTCGCCTCGTCCAGCGCCGCGTCCACCTCGTCCAGCACGCAAAACGGGCTGGGCCGATACTGAAAGATCGCCAGCAGCAAGGCCACGCAGGTCAGCGTTTTTTCGCCGCCGCTGAGCAGCGAAATGTTGCGCGGCTGCTTGCCCGGCGGCCGGGCAATGATCTCGATGCCGCTGTCGAGAATATCGACCCCTTCCTCCAGCACGATGTCCGCCTGTCCGCCGCCAAATAGCTTGCGGAACAGGTTCTGGAAGTTTTCCTTGACCGCGTCCAGGGTCTCGGAAAACAGCCGCCGGCTATCGGTATTGATGCGGCCGATAATCTCGTCCAGATGCTGCTTGGCCTGCACCAGGTCGCGATGCTGAGCCTCGAGGCTCGCGAAGCGGCCTTCCAGCTCTTCTAATTCGGCCAGCGCTTCGAGGTTGACGTTGCCCAGGTTGTTGAGCTTGCGGCGCAGATCGGCGATCTCCTGCTCGGTGCTCGCCCGATCGGGCAGTTCGGCAGGCAGGCCGGCCTCCGGCGGTGCTTCGGCCGCGGCGGCCAGATCGATGGCGTAATCTTCCTGCAGCCGCGCGGCCAGGTTGGTGCGCTCCAGGCGGATTTGCTGCGCATCCAGCTCGCGCGCGTGCTGCGCTTCTTCCAACTCGCGGGCAGCGGCGCGCGACCGGCCGGCTTGCGCCGCCAGTTCCGCCCGGCGGTTCCGCTCGCCGGCTTGCTTCGTCGCCAACCCGGCCAGTTCGGCGGCCCCTTGCTGCCGCGAGAGATACAACAGAGCGGCCGCCGACTCGGCCTGCAGAATTGCCCGCTGGGCCGTGCGCAAGCGATCGGCGCATTGCTCGAGTTGCTGCCGGCCTTCGGCCATCGATTGCTGCCGCTCCTGCTGATCGCGTTCGCATTGCAAGCGCCGGCTGCGAAGATTGCGCAGCCGCTCGTCGCTTTGGGCCGAATCGACTTTCCCAGCCGTCATTTGCTCGGCCAGCGCCTGCCGCTGGCTTTCCAGCCGCGCGGCTTCGGCAGCCAAATCATCCAGCCGCAGACGCTGCTCCGCCACCTCGCCTTCGAGCGCCTCTAACTGCTGCCGGGCCGCCGCGATCGCCGCGAGCGACGCCGATGATTGCTGATCGGCCGCCGCAATTTCGTCTTCCAGCGCCGTGCGTTGCTCGTCGAGTTGCTGCAAGCGCGTTTCGTTTGCATGAACCCGCAGGCGATGCTCGGTCAGCATTTGCACGGCCCGCTGATGATTCTCGAGCAATTGGTCGATGCGATCGTCCTCGGCGCGGGCGGCCTGGTCGAGTTCAGCAAGCTGGGTATCAGCGGTCGCCAAATGGCTTTCCAGATCGGCGAGCAAATCGCGGAGTGCCCGCAGCTCGCTGCGGCGCGAAATCAACCCCAGCGAGCCTTGCCGCGGGCCGACGGAGATGCTCCCCTCGCTGGTGACCAACTCGCCGGCCAGCGTGATGACCTGCGAGCCAGGGCCGGCGATGCGGTGCAACGCCAGGGCATCGTCCAACTTTTCGACGATCCAAGTCCGCCCCAGCAGCCACTCGGCCAGGGGCTGGAGCGCGGCGTCGACTTTGACCAATTCGTCCGCTCGACCCAGCACGTAGGGAATCGAGGCCAGGTCGGGTGCGGGCGGCAGCTCGGGCGGCTCGGCGGGAATAAAACCGACGCGGCCGCGCAGTTGATACGCCGCCTGGCCGAGAAAATTGAGCAGTTCTTGCCGGTTGCCGACCACCAAGTGCTGGGCCCTTTCTCCCAACGCCAGGTCCACCAGCGGCGCGTTTTCGACGCTGGCTTCGAACAAATCGGCCACCAGTCCTCGCAGCCAGCCTTGCGGATTGCCTGTACCGCTGATTTCGGCCAGCACCTGCTTGACGCCGGCGCCGACGCCTTCGGCCCGGCTTTCGAGTTCTCCCAGAACCGAGGCGCGTTCGCTGGCCCCGGCTTGGCGCTGCCGCAACTGGCCCGCTTGGGCCGCAAGGCTGGCGTGTTCTTGCCGCAGTTTGGTCAACCGTGACTGTGCGGCGGCCAGCTCGCCATGCCGCTCGTCGACGCGCGCGGCCAGTTCGGCTTGCTGCTGTTTGAGGTCGGCGTAGTCGTGGTCCAGTTGCTGCCGG
>DATCFX010000691.1:0-3271 GCA_036509275.1 Pirellulales bacterium
GGCCGCCGGAGAGCGTCAGTCGAGTCCAACTGGCATCGGCGGACAAACGCCCGGCGGCGGCGAAGTAGTTGTCGGCCATATTCCGCAATGCCGCTCGAAACAGGCCGCCAACCGTCAAATCTTCCAGGCGGACGTTCGCCACGTGGCCGCGATCGCCCACGGCGCTGGCAAAGAATGCCAGGTTGACGTCCAGCTGCGTATCGGGCGTGCAATCGACCGCGCGCACAATCGCCGCCCACGGATCGCGCACCGCGTAACCTTCCGCACGCGGCAGCTCGCAAAGCAAGTCGACCAGTGCGCTGAGCGATCGGCCGGCCGGCAGGTGCGTGATCGTGTTGAGGAATCGGCCGTCGAAATAGGGTCGCGTCTGGTAATCGCCCGGCTCCCACTCCGATACCAGCGAGGCGACCTGGGAGCCGGTCGAAATGTTGATCGACAATTCGCCCTCGGCCAGTTCCGCCCCGAACAACGCCGCCTGCTGATCGCCCACGGCCGGAAAACATGGCACGCGCGCGGCGCCCAGCGCCAGCATGCCGGCCGGTGCCGAAAACGGGATCAGGGCAGGCCAGTTCAACGCACCGAACCCAAGCCGGCCAAACCAGTCGCCGTGCGACGATCGCGTGGCAAGATCCAGCATGCCCAGCGCCAAGCTGGGCTCGGCCGCAGCCGGCGCGTCACACAACCGCGCAACAACATAATCGCCCAGGCTCATCGCCATCGCGGCGCCCTCGGGCATAGCGCCCGTTTCAGCCAGCCAGAACAATAGCGCGGCGGCCGAACCGGGTTTCAGCTCGCGGCCGATCCGATTCCAATCGTCGGGCGTGGTCCGCTGCCGCAGGGCGTCGAAATAAGAGTGTTCCTTTCCCGGATACCGTTCCAGCGCCCGCTGGTCGCGCCAGGACAGGTAGTTCGTAACCGCCGCGCCCGTGGCATCGGTGAGCACGACGCCGCCCATCTGGCTGCACGCGACGGCGCCCCGGCAGTCGCCGGCCAGCGGCCGCAACTCGTCGAGAAGCTGACGGGCGGCCTGGACTACCGCGTCCGGATCAATTTCGACGTACGCCGCCGGCCTTCCAGGTGCAGGGCTGGGAAACGGCCGCGAGCGCACCGGCGACACGACAGCCCGCTCCAGATCCAAGACGCCCGCCTTGATCGTCGTCGAACCGAGATCGATGCCGATAAAGTTCACTCAGAGAAAGACTCCCGAGCCCTTGGCTTCGTCGCCGTTGGTGGTGGCGGCCACGTCGAGGGGGGCGATCGCGGGGCGGATCGTGAGTAGCTCTTCCTGGCAGCGATGATGCGGCTCGCCGGTCGGGCCATGCTCGCGCTGATGGCTGCCGTCGGGCAGCAGGATACGGGCTTTGACGTTGTCGCGCAGATAAGCCGGCACGATCTCGCTGAGGATCCGCTGCTTGAGCGGCGGCGATTCGATCGGGAACATCACCTCCACGCGGCGATAAAAATTCCGCGGCATCCAATCCGCGCTGGCCAAATACACTTGGGCATCGTCGCCGGGGCCGAACACGTAGATGCGGCTGTGCTCGAGGAACCGATCGACGATGCTTCGCACGCGAATGTTGTCCGAAATGCCGGGCATGCCGGGCCGCAGACAGCAAATGCCGCGCACCAGCAGGTCGATGGGCACGCCCGCCTGGCTGGCCCGATACAGGGCCTCGATCACGCGATAGTCGACCAGTGAATTGAGCTTGGCAAAAATCCACGACGGCTGACCCTGCTGGGCCCGCTGGGCCTGCTCTTCGATCAACTCGATCGTGCGGCGGTGCAGATCCGTGGGGGCCACGACCAGCTTCCGCCAGCGGTTGCCCTGCGAGTAGCCGGTCAACAGGTTGAACAGGGCCGACGCGTCGGCTGCGATGTTCTCATCGGCGGTGAACAAGCCCAAGTCGGTATAGACTAGCGCCGTCGTGGGATTGTAATTGCCGGTTCCCAGATGCACGTAGCGGCGTGTGACGGTTCCTTCCTGCCGCACCACCAGCGACAGCTTGCAGTGCGTTTTGAGATCCAGGAAGCCGAACACCACGTGAACGCCGGCCCGTTCGAGCTGCCGGGCCCAACTCACGTTGTTTTCTTCGTCAAAGCGGGCTTTCAACTCGACCAGGGCCGTGACGTGCTTGCCGTTTTCGGCGGCTTGAATCAGTGCCCGGGTGACCGGCGAATCGCCGCTGGTGCGATACAGCGTCTGCTTGATGGCCAGCACGTTGGGGTCTTTGGCCGCTCGATTGACGAACTCGACCACCGGCTCGAACGAATCGTAGGGATGGTGCAAGAGCAGATCGTGTCGCCGGATCGAGGTGAACAGATCCTCGGTGCCGCGCTGCCCGCGCCCACGCGGAGACTGCGGCGTGAACGGCGGATCGCGCAGCAACTCGCGGCCGGGAATGCGTAACAGCTCCATCATCGAAGTCAGGTCCAGCGGGCCGGCATTGCGATAGATCTCGCTATAGGAATCCGGCGAACCTTCCTCGGCTTCGTGAATGTGCTCGGCCTCGACGATCTCGCGCAGCAACTCCTCGTCGCCGTCGGCCGCGACCTCCAGCCGCACCGCCTGCCCCCGCTGTCGGGCTTTGAGCCGATCCTCGATCACCCGCAGCATGTCGTCCGACTCTTGCTCGAGCAGTTCGATGTCGCTGTCGCGCGTGATGCGAAAGGCCGTGCTGGCCAGCACCTCGAAACCGCCAAACAGTTCTGGCAAGCGGCCGGCGATCACGTCCTCGAGCAGCACAAAGTCCTGCTCGTCGCCCTGGCTGACCGAGACCAGCCGCGGGAGCACCTGCGGCAACTGCACGACCGCAAACATCCGCTTGGGTCCCAAGCCGCTGTGCCGGCGCAGCATGCAGGCCAGGTACAGCGCGCGGTTGTGATAGCGCGGGCTGGGATGCGCGGGATCGACGGCCATGGGCGTCAGAACGGGAAACGCCCGTTCGACGAAAAACCGCTGCACCATCTCGCGCTGCGGCGGTGTGAGCTGCTCGCAGGCGCGGATGCGGATCTTTTGCTCGGCCAATTGCGGCCGCACCGATTCGTTCCAGACGCGGTATTGGGCAGCGACCAGCTCCTGGGTGCGGGCGGCGATGCGCTGCAACTGGGCGATGGGCCGCAGCCCGTCGGGCGAGTAATCTTGCGGCGCGCCGTCTTCGAAAGCCTGCTCGCGCAGCCCCGACACGCGAACCATGAAAAACTCGTCCAGGTTCGAACTGAAGATCGACAGGAACTTGACCCGCTCCAGCAGCGGATTGGTGGCGTCGGCCGC
>DATCFX010000692.1:0-2685 GCA_036509275.1 Pirellulales bacterium
AATGATGAATGATGAATGATGAATGATGAATGATGAATGATGAATGATGAATGATGAATGATGAATGATGAATGATGAATGATGAATGATGAATGATGAATGATGAATGATGAATGATGAATGATGAATGATGAATGAAAGAAGCGGCACGGTATCGCGGGGGGCCGTCGGCTTTTCACTTTTCACTTTTCACTTTTCACTCTGCACTCTGCACTCTGCACTTTCTTTACGCCGATTTCATCGACAACGTCGCCGGTTCGTCGCCGAGCGCTGGCGTTTGCTTTGTGACTTCGACGATCTCGCCGTCTTCCATGCGGGCGATGCGGTCGCCGAACTCGAAGACGCGGGCATCGTGCGTGACGACGATCACGGCCCGCTCGCGCTCCATCGCCACGCTGCGCAATAGCCGCATGATGACGTGGCCGGTCTTGGCGTCCAGGGCCGAGGTCGGCTCGTCGCAGACCACGACTTGCGGCTCGTGGACCAACGCCCGGGCGATGGCCACGCGCTGCTGCTGACCGCCGGAAAGCTTGCCGGGCAAGGATGCGAGCCGGTCGCCCATGCCCATCGACTTGAGCACCTGCTCGGCCCGCGCGATGGCGGCGCGTTTGCGAAAGCCTTGCAGCACCAGCGGCACGCTCACGTTTTCAACCGCCGACAAGGCCGGCAAGAGATTGAATTGCTGGAACACGAAGCCGATGTGCCGGCCGCGGAAGCGGACTTTTTGGCGGTTGGAGAGCTGACCCAGGTCGGTGCCCAGCACGGCGACGTCGCCAGCGGTTTGATCGAGGATGCCGGCAATCACCGACAGTAACGTCGTTTTGCCGCAGCCGCTGGGTCCCACCAGCAGGCTCAGTTCGCCGGGCCACAACTCCAGGTCAACGCCGCGCAGCGCACGCACCAGCGCGTTGCCCGTGCCGTAGTCCTTGGTGACGCCGCGGCAGCGGATGGCCGGCTGGTTGGCGGTGACAGTCTGCATCCGGAACTATCCTTGAAACACGATGGCCGGCGGCAGCACCAGCACGCGGCGCACCGACAATAGGCTGGCGAGCACGACCATGAACATCACGGCCACGCCCGTGCCGACCAGCACGCCCCAGGGCATATAAAAGGCCAGCCGGTCGGTATTGCCGATCGTGGCACCAAAAATCGCCGCGGCGCCGACGCCCAGTCCGTAGCCCACCACGCCGACGACCAGGGCTTGCAACAGGATCATGCCGACCAGCCGCATGTTCGTGGCGCCCATCGCCTTGAGCGCGCCGAACTGCTTGAGATTCTCGATCGTGAACAAGTAAAACGTCTGGCCCGAGATGGCCGTGCCCACGATAAAGCCCAGCAGCACGGTGATGCCGAAGTTCATCGGAATGCCGGTTTTCTTCAGATAATAGACGATCGTGATGTACATGAACTGGTCGCGCGTCAGGGCCTTGAGCCCGGTCTGGCGGTCGATGCGCTCGCAGACTTCTTCGGACGACACCCCCGGCACCGGATTGGTCAGCACGAACGACAGCACCTTGCGTTCGGCGGGAATGAACAGCGTGGCCTGGCTGTAGCGCGTGTAGATAATGGGAAACGTCATGAACGTTCGCCGCGACTTGCACACGCCCACGACGATCGCCCGGCGGTCGTTCATTTCGAAGACTTTGCCCGGCCGCAGCGACTGGCCAGGCCACAGCAGGCGGTAGCCGGCCTCATCCATGATGATCGAATCGGGCTGCCGCAGATCCTCGAGCGAGCCGGCCAACATGATTTGCGGCGCTCCCACGAGCGACGCATCATCCAGGCCGATCATGATCACTTGCTGAAAGTTGCCATTCGGCAGCCGGGCCCGCGTGATGCCTTTGTACAACCGCACGGCCCACTCGACGCCGCGCACGCCGCGGACGCGATACAAGTCGTTGTCTGACATCGGCTTGATATCGTCGACATACTGCACATTGGGGTCCATGACCCAGATATCGGCCCCCGTGATGTCCTGGATCTGGCTGGTGGTCAGCCGCATCAGGCCGCAAAAGATCGAGCTCTGCTGGGCGATCAACAGCGCGGCGAATGAAATGCCGAGGATGATGCCGACATATTTGCCGGGATTGCCGGTCAGCATTTTCCAGGCGATCCAAATCATGCGGCGTCTCGGTCTTAACCGGCTCAATCGTTTCGAAACGATCCTATGCGATCCCTCGCATAAGGGAATGGCATTTTACCCGCAACCGCAGCCCCCGATTAACGCGATGAACCGATTAGCAGCCTCCGCGGCCCAACCCTGGCCCAGATGGATATGCCCTGCTGGATTTCGCCTAAGTACAATGGAGTAAAGAGCTTTTCGCCTATTCTCCCGGCTGCGATCGACGCCGCGCATGTGACTGGTCCGCTGCGGCCGGCTACTAAGCTAGCGATGTATGCGGACGAAGAATCGCTTGCCAGGACAGGCAGGATGACGCGGTGTGGAAACCCTTTTGGACGTCAGGCAGCTACCCAGCGACGAGCAATTGGCCGCCGAGGCCGCTCGCGAGGGCGCCGACGGGCCGGCTTTCGCGGCCCTGGTCGAGCGGTTTCGCGAGCGGGTCTGGCGGATCTGCTTTCGTCTGCTCGGGCAGGAAGACGACGCCCAGGACGCGGCCCAAGAAGTGTTCGTGCGGCTGTTCATGCAGCGGGCCGGCTTCCGCGGTGAGTCGAAGTACGCCACCT
>DATCFX010000693.1:0-2564 GCA_036509275.1 Pirellulales bacterium
CGGCCCAAGACCCAGCACCGGATGGTCTTCGCCCGGCATATGACGCCGCGGGAGCGACCGATCGGCCCGGACCTCGTGCGCAAGACCATCCGCCAGGCCTATGCGCGCGCCGGGCTGCCGCACACGCGCTCGCACCTGCTGCGTCACACGATGGCCAGCCGCCTGCTGGCTGGTGGCTCCTCGCTCAAGGAAGTGGCCGACGTGCTGCGGCACCGCTCGCTGAACACGACGCTGATCTACGCCAAGCTCGACAGCGGCCGGCTCGTCGAAGTGGCCCTGCCTTGGCCCGGGATCTCCGCCGCTGCCACGACCGGGAGGCCGTCATGACGATCGGCCTGACCGCGCTCGTGGAGCGCTACCTCACGGAACGCCGCACCCTGGGCTTCCAACTGCGTTCGACCGCCTACAGCCTGCGCAGCCTGGCCGAGTACGTCCGGCGCACGCGCCACCGCGGACCCCTGACCCTGGAGGTCATGGCCCAGTGGGCACGTCTGGACAGCCATGCCAGCGTCGATCCCCGGACCTGGGCCAGGCGGCTGAAGCACTTGCGCTCCTTCGCGCGCTGGATGCAGCAGTTCGAGCCGGCCACCGAAGTGCCCGACGACACGATCTTCGGACGGTTGCCCGAGCGCCAGGCTCCGCACATCTACAGCCCCGAGGAAGTGCGGCAGTTGCTGGCCGCCGCGCGCGAACTCGGTCCCAGCCCCGGCCTGCGCGGCCTGATCTACGAGACGCTGTTCGGCTTGATCGCCAGTTGCGGTCTGCGCCTGTCCGAAGCTCTGTCGTTGAACATCGGCGACGTGGATCTCCGGCGCGGACTGCTGACGATCGGCGCACGAAGTTCGCCAAGTCGCGCCAGGTGCCGCTGCATCCGAGCACGGCCAGGGCCTTGGGCCGATACCGCTGGACGCGGGACGTGGCCGGTGCCTCACGCGACGACGACGCGCCGTTCTTCATCGGCACCCGGGGCCGCCTGTTCGGCAAGCCGATCAGCGTTCACCAGGTGGACAACGTCTTCGCCAAGCTGCGCAGTGAACTGGGTTGGATCAACCGCGGCATGCACCACGCGCCGCGCATCCACGACCTGCGCCACACCTTCGTGGTCAGGCGCATCCTGCTGTGGCAGCAGCAGGGAATCGACGTGGACGAGGCGATGCTGTCGCTGTCGACCTATGTCGGGCACGCGATGGTGACCAACACCTACTGGTACCTGCAGGCGGTGCCGGAGCTGATGGCGGTGGCCGCGCAGCGCTTCGAGTCGTGCATGCCGGAGCTCGGTCATGCCTGAGGCCCGTCACCACCGGAAGGGCTCACCGCCAAGCTTCCCGGCGCTGGTGCAGCAGTTCTTCACCGAGTACCTCGTCGCGCAGCGCGCACTCAGCCCGCGAACAGTGGCCAGCTACCGCGACGCGATGACGCTGTTCCTCGGGTATGCGACTCAGCACCTTGGTAAGGCGCCGATGGCCGTGCAACTGACGGACATCTCGCCGGAGGTGGTCCTGAAGTTCCTGGCGCACCTGGAGCGCGAGCGGCACAACTCGGTGCGCAGCCGTAACTTGCGGCTGACGGCATTGCGGTCGTTCCTGAAGTTCGCCGGCCGCCGCGACGTGACGGCGCTGCACGCCGTCGAACGGGTGATGGCCGTGCCGATGAAGCGCTTTGAGCGGCCGCTGCTGGGCCACTTGACGCGGCCCGAGATGATCGCCGTGCTGGGGCAGCCCGGCACCGATCGGACTTCGCAGCGCGACCACCTGCTGCTCAGCCTGCTCTACAACACCGGCGCACGCGTGTCGGAGATCGTCGGGGTGCGCGTCGTCGACGTGGTGCTGGGCGGTGCGGCCTGCGTCCATCTGCACGGCAAGGGCCGCAAGGATCGCTCGGTGCCGCTGTGGAAGTCGACCGCGGCGGCCATCCGCGCTTGGTTGCACGCCAACCCGCAGCTGCGCGGTTCGGCGGCACTGCTGCCCAATCGATCCGGGCATCCAATGACTCGATGCAACGTGGCGCAGCGACTGGCACTCGCGGTGGGCCGCGCCTCGGTCGACCAGCCGAGCCTGAAGACCAAGCGCGTCTCGCCACACAGCTTGAGGCATACGACCGCCATGCATCTGCTGCAAAGCGGCGTGCCGTTCAACGTCATCGCCCTGTGGCTAGGCCACGAGAGCACGAACACGACGCACCGCTACGTCGAGGCAAATCTGGAGATGAAGGAGAAGGCGCTCGCCCGACTCGAGCCGCCCGACATCAGGCTCAAGCGCTTCCGCGCCAGCGACAACTTGATGAAGTTCCTGCAGGCCCTGTAACTATGCAAAGTGCCGCGACCTCGAGCACGGCTGTCGACTCAGTGGACAGCCGTGCCGGGCGCCGCGGACCTACGCATAGTTGAGTCCTATGCATAGGGGTCGCTATGCAAAGCTATCCATAGCGACCCAGAGCTGTCTTTCAAGTTGCCTTTCGCGCCGCCCGATAGCAGTCAGCCGCGGCAAGTAGCATGCTTCGGCGATCGCGAGGCATTCGGGGTTGCAACCGGCTCTGCAACAGGGGGCATTGGAGTGGCACTTTCA
>DATCFX010000694.1:0-4426 GCA_036509275.1 Pirellulales bacterium
TCTACCAGGGTGGCGAGACCGAACCACTTCTGCTGACCGAGCGTGCTTGGCAGCCTGCCCGTCGCTAGACAACGAGTTCGAAAAAAACTACCGTGCGGTAGTTGCGCTCACGGTGCGCGCATCATCAAAAATGCAAACTTGACCATGACAGTGCTTATCCGTACTCGCCTTATCCGTACTCAGTTCAGTGTGTGCTACGGCGCCCTTGATACGCTGGTGTATACGGCCGGCACGTATGTGCTCACCAAGCCCGATGGGACGCAGGAAACCTATGCCGGGTTCGGCAGCGGCACGCAGGCGCGGCTGCTCAAGCGGACCGCGCCGGGCGGGCTGGAGCTGGTGGTCAGCTATTCCGCCGACCTGCCGACGCTCGCCAAGCGCACCGCCATCTCCGGCGACGCCGAATCGTTCGTCTACAACTATTTCACCTCTGGCGACAATGCCGGCCGGCTCTCGTCCGTCACGCTCGTGCGCCAGCCGATCGGCGGCACCGCATTCAACGTCCGCAGGGCAACCTACAGCTATTACGATTCGGGCGACCTCAACGGCTCGATCGGCGATTTGAAAACGGCCGTGCAGCAAGTCTATAACGCCAGCACCTGGCAAACGCTCGGAACGTGCTACTATCGCTATTGGACCGGCACCGGCGGCGGGCCAGGCTTTGCGCATGGCTTGAAATCCGTGTTCCAGCCCGCCAGTTATGCGGCCTTGTATGCCGCGCACGGCAGCCCGGAGAGTTTGAGCGATGCGACCGTGGCCCGCTACGCCGACAATTATTTCGAATACGATTCCTACGACCGCGTCACACGCGAAGATGTCAACGGCGGGCAATACACACATCTGCTCAGCTACTCGGTCAATCCGATTGGCGACGACAGCGATCCCAACAGTTGGATCAGCATGACCACCGACCAACTGCTCGATGGCAGCACGCTGCTGGTGCAGAACATTGTCTACACCAACTCGATCGGCCAGGTGCTGCTCAAAGACACCTCCAATCCCTCGGGCCAGCACTGGCTCGACTACCAGGAGTTCGATGAAAACAATAACCTCGTGCTGCATGCCCTGCCTTCGGCCGTGGCCGGGTATGACGCCGACACGCTGGAAGTCACGCTGCAATCGGATTCCGGGCTGATCCAGTCGTACGAGTACGATCCGGATGGCAATCTGCAATTCGAGTACGCGCAACACGGCACGGATGGCGATAGTGTGACGGTGGCCAGCTATACCTACGACACGAGCGGGCCGGTCGTGCAATTGGCCACGAGCACCGACGCCCTGGGCGTCACGACCAGCTATAGCTATGCCTATCACGCCGGCACCAGCCAGCTTTCGGAGAAAGTCACGACGCTGCCGGTGGTCGATCCGTCGCACAACGGCCGCGGCGCGACGGTGACCCAGCGCGAGATCTACGATACCTATGGCAACATGAACTGGGAACGCGGCCCGCGCGGGTTCATCGACTATTTTAATTATGACGTGACGACCGGGGCGCGTGTCGTGCAGATCGAGGATGTAAACGACTCGCTGCTGTCGATGCCGACGGATTTTGTCGATGACCTCGGCTTGTGGACCACGCCCGAAGGCGGCGGGGCGCATTTGGAGACGGATTACACGGTCGACAGCCAAGGCCGCACGATCCAGACCTTGGGGCCGACGCATGACGTGAACCTGTCGGTCGACGATGGATTCGAATCGTATTCGGTGCGCACGGCCATGTGGACCATCTACCAGGATGCGATCAACGAGATTTGGACTTCCGGCGGCTATGCCCGAGCCAGCGGCGGCGGCTATGCGTATACACTGGTAAACCCGGTCACGATCCAGCAGTTCGACGACGATGGCCGGCTGCTGGCCACGATCCAGGCCAACGAAGCCGATATCAGCGGCCCGCTCTCGGCCAGCTACACGTTCCCGCAGTCGAGTTACTTCGCTTGGACCACGCAAGTCTACGATGATTCCGGTGATCTGACCGCCACGCGCGTCTATAAACTCATTCCCACCAGCGGCTCGGGCACGTCGGGCACCAACTACGACCAGACCAGCTACGGCTACACGGCCCTGGGTTTACAGAACATGGTCCGCTCGCCCGGCGGCACGATCACACGCACCGTGTACGATGCGCTGAACCGCGTGGTCAGTGTGTATGTGGGCACCAACGACACCGGCGCCACGGATGAAGATCCCACCGGCGGCCGGGCCAACGGCAATAGCATGGTCTGCACGCAGACGAATGTCTATGACGGCGGCGGCGTGGGCGACAGCAATGTAACGCAGTCGACTGTCTATGTCGACAGCACCGGTACCAACAATCGCGTCACCAGTTACAGCTACGATTGGCGCGACCGGCAGACGAGCATCAGCGGCCCCCTGGGTTTTTATCAGGAAAACACCTACGACGACTTGAACCGCGTGATCCAAACCGATCAGCGCAACACCAACGCCAGCGGCACACTCTTGGCGCGCAGTCAGACGCAATACGACGAGCTGGGGCGCGTTTATCAAAAGCTGCGCTGGGAAGTCGACCCGACGACCGGGGCTGTCGGCAATTCGCTCGTCGACAACACCTGGTACGACGAAGCCGGCAACGTCATCAAGAGCCAGCCCTCGGGCAGCCAGGCCTTTACCAAAACTTCCTACGATGGCCTGGGCCGGCAAATTGCGCAGTACACGGGCTACTTCGCCACCAGCGGCGTGGACGACTACACCGCCGTCGACGAGACCAACAAGATCTTCGAGCAGACGTACACCATCTACGACGGCGCCGGCGACGTGTTGCAGGTCACGAGCTATCAGCGGCTGCACAACAACTACTGGAGCTTTGGTCCGCTCACGTCGAGCGACGCTCGAGTCACGTACACGGCGTTCTGGTACGATTCGGCGAACCGGCGAATGTTTTCGGCCAATTACGGCACCAATGGCGGCACCGCGCCCACTCGGCCGGACGTTGCTCCGGACTCCAGCGACACCGTCTTGGTCAGCACCACGACTTACGGTCCGGCAAACAATCCGTTCCAGTCGGTCGATCCGGCCGGTATGGTCACGCGCCGCGTGTTCGACGCCCGCCTGCGGATCCTCGAGCTGATCAACAACTACATCGACGGTTCCGACGCGCCGGACGCCAACAACTCCGTCCTGACCGGCTACTCGCCGGATGGCCAGGTCGCGACCCTCACCGCGATCAATCCCACCACCGGCAACCAGACGACCACGTACACGTACGGCACCACACTGTCCGACTCGGCTGTTGCCCGGGCCGACCTGCTGCGCTCCGTCACGTACCCCGACGGCGGCGTGGTCAGCTACACGTACAACCGCCAGGGCCAGGTCACGCAGATGACCGACCAGAACGGCACGCTGCATCAGTACACTTACGACCTGCTCGGCCGGCCCACGGCCGATAGCGTAATCACCCTCGGCACCGGCATCGATGACGCCGTCCGCCGCATCGCCCGCACCTATAATACTGTCGGCCTGCCGCAAAACGTCACCAGCTACAGCGCCGTGACCGGCGGCACCGTAGTCAACGACATTTTTTACCGGTACAATGGCTTCCAGCAACTGACGGCCGAGTACCAGAGCCACAGCGGCGCCGTGAACACCTCCTCTACACCCGCCGTGCAGTATTCTTATGCCGACGGCAGCCAAAACACCGTCCGGCTGACGGAGATCACCTACCCATCCGGCAACGGGCCAAGCTACGAGTACGCCGGCATCTACAGCGACGACGACATGCTGAGTCGTGTCACGCAGATCATGGACAGTTCCGGTCCGGTGGTCGACTACGTTTACCTCGGCTTAAAAACCTTCGTCCAAGTCGAATATCCCGATCCCGGCATCCGCTACGACCTAGCCTTCGGCAGCGGCTCCGGCCTCTACGCCGGCCTCGACAACTTCGGCCGTGTGATCGACTGCCGCTGGCGCAAGGTTTCCACCGGCTCAGACGTCGAACGCATCCAGTACGGCTACGACCAGGCCAGCAACCGCACCTGGCGCCACAACACCGTCGCGCCGGCGGGCAACGACGAGTTCTACACTTACGATGGCCTGCACCGCCTGGACAATTTCCAGCGCGGCACGTTCTCCGGCAGCGACCGCACCACGATCACCTCGCAGACTCTCGGCCAATCCTGGACGCTCGACGCCACCGGCAACTGGTCCGCGTTCGCGAACACCGACGCGCTGGTTCCTGCCAACGATCTTAGCCAGACGCGCACACACACCGAGGCGAACGAAATCGCCACTTTCGCCGCTTCATCCGGCGCCGTCTGGGCAGCCCCGCACTACGACGCCGCCGGCAACATGACGGCCTTCCCGCAGCCCAACAGTCCCACCTCGGCGTTCAGCGCCGCCTACGACGCCTGGAACCGCCAAGTAGGGATCACGGGCACAGCCGCCTACACCTACGACGGCGTCAACCGCCGGA
>DATCFX010000695.1:0-10623 GCA_036509275.1 Pirellulales bacterium
GCTGCGCAGCCTGAAGCATGTCGCCGGGCTGGCCATTCGCGCCAGCGTCGCGCATCCTTGGCCGATCCTGGCCGGCGTGGCCGCGATGGTCGCCGTCAGCGGCCTGGTGGTCACGCAGCTCGGCCGGGATTTTCTGCCCCCCTTCAACGAGGGCAGCGCGCAGGTGAATGTCCTGCTGCCGCCCGGCACTTCGCTGGCGGCTTCCAACCGCATCGCGGCGATGGTCGACCGGCGGCTGAGCAAGGTGCAGGGCGTGGTGGCCTTCGGGCGGCGCACCGGGCGGGCCGAACTCGACGAGCATGCCGAGGGCGTGAACGTTTCCGAGTACATCGTGAGCTTCGATCCCCATGCCGGCCGCACCCGCGAGCAGATCCTGGAGAACATCCGCGACGAGTTGGCGCAGGTGCCGGGCGTGATGGTTTCGGTCGAGCAGCCGCTGCAGCATTTGATGTCGCACATGCTTTCGGGCGTCAAGGCGCAGATCGGCATCAAGCTCTATGGCGACGATCTGACGATCTTGCGCGACCGGGCCGGTGCCATGAAAGCGGCCATCGCCGGCGTGCCGGGCGTCAAGGATTTGCTCGTCGAGCAACAGGTCGAAGTCCCGCAAATGCAGATTCGCCTCAATCGCGATCAGCTCGCCGCCAAGGGTTTGAGTTCCGACTACGTGAACCAATACGTCGAGACGGCCCTGCACGGCCGGGTGGTGTCCGAGGTGATCTTGGGCCAGCGGAAATTCGACCTGCTGGTGCGGTTGGACGAGCCGTTTCGGCAGGATCCCGAGCAACTGCGCCGCCTGGCGGTGAACCTGCCCGGCGGAGGGCGCGTGCCGCTGTCGGCCGTGGCGGACGTCGAGGCCGGTTCGGGACCCAACACGATCAACCGCGAAAACGTGCGCCGCCGGATCATCGTGCAGTGCAACACGGCCGGCCGCGATTTGAGCGGCGTCGTGCGCGACATTCAGGCCCAGCTCGCGCCGATCCAGGCCGCACTCCCCACCGGCTACTTCATCCAGTACAGCGGCCAATTCGAAAGCCAACAGCGCGCCACGCGCGTGATTGGGCTGCTCGGCCTGCTGTCGCTGGCCTGCATGTTCCTGGCTCTGTACACGCTGTTTCGCTCCGTGAACCTCTCGCTGCAAGTGCTGGCGGCGCTGCCGATGGCGGCCATCGGCGCGGTCGCGGCCCTGGTCGTCACGCACCAATCGCTGACGGTCGCCAGCCTGGTGGGCTTTATTTCGCTGGCCGGCATCGCCTCGCGAAACGGCATCCTGCTGATTGCCCATTACCTGCACCTGGTGCGCTACGAGGGCGAAGCATTCGACCTGGCCATGATCGAGCGCGCGGGCCGCGAGCGCCTGGCGCCCATGCTGATGACCGCACTCACCGCCGGCATCGGCCTGGTGCCGCTGGTCCTGGCCGCCGGCGAACCGGGTAAAGAGATCCTCTATCCGGTAGCGACAGTCATCCTGGGCGGGCTGATCAGTTCGACGCTGCTCGATTTCCTGGTGCATCCCGCCCTGTTCTGGTGTTTCGGCCGCCAGGAGGCCATGCGGCAAATGCGGCACGCGGGCGACGACGATGCGCTGTCCCAGCCGCCGGCGCCGCCTGCCGACTTTCCGTCGCCGGCCGACCATCTGGCAAGTGTGCGTTAAGAACCAATTGCGAAACGGATTTCCCACGATCATCCAGGAGACGAACGATGCGGAAGCTTGCAAATCCCTTGCCCCTGGCCGCCTTGCTCTCGCTCATGCCTTGTCTCGCCGGCTGCGGGCACAGTCCACGCCAGGACGCCCCCGTCGCCGCTCATGACGGGCACGGTGGCCACGATCACGACGAACTTGGCCCGCACGGTGGGACGCTGATCGAACTGGGCAGCGAAAGCTATCATGCCGAGTTGCTGCATGACGATCCCACTCACGCGGTGACGGTCTTCTTGCTCG
Organism: Pirellulales bacterium; assembly: GCA_036509275.1. GTDB lineage: Bacteria > Planctomycetota > Planctomycetia > Pirellulales > PNKZ01 > DATATB01. Next base: position 1,943 of record DATCFX010000695.1, read on the forward strand.
ATGGCAGCGCCAGGCGGCCGGCTGCGGCCAGCGAGTTGCCGCGGCACGTGCTGCTGAATGTGATGATCGCCGGCGCACCGCGGCAATACAGTTTGCCGTGCATTGCAGGCAACCACTACGCGATCGTGGATGAGCTGCTCTGTGAAAGCCTTTGCGACAACGACGACGCCCGCGCGCGGCTCAACGCGACGATTGGCGGCAAGACGTTTGTGGGCAACGTCGAGCCCCACGCGCACGATGGTCACGAGCACGGCCACGCGCAGGCCCCCGGAAATCGCGTGCGTTGACGGATCGAGGGGGCAAACGGCCTTGCATCCGACGCGTCGACGTACAACGATAGCGGCACTGCCAAGCGGCCGTCGCATCGAATCCAAACCGTACACCAGTGGGGCTGGCGGATGAAACGCGAATTTAACCTGCTCACCGATATCGCGACCTACGGCGTGCCGTACGGTTACCTCAAATATCTGATCAACGCCCCTCGGCCGCTGGATCCGGAGGCAACTTGGACCGAGATCACGCGCGAGCCGCCCGGCGCGATGAAATGGTTCGCGGATCATTACCCGCCCGAGTTTGCCAGGGCCTGGCTCGTGGCGCGCAAGCAGCGGCAGGATGTCCGGCTGGGGATCGCCGAGCACTACGACGTGTCCAACGCGTTTTATGAGTTGTTCCTGGATCGGCGTTATATGTTTTATTCTTGCGCCGACTTCGTGCAGGGCACCGAAACGCTGGAAGAAGCCCAGGCGAAAAAGGCCGACTATCTGCTGCGGTTGATCGACCCGCACGCCGGAGAGGAGATTCTCGAGCTCGGCTGCGGCTGGGGTCCGATGCTCAAACGCATTCACGAGGCCACCGGCGACAAAGAGCATCTCCACGGCTACACGCTCTCGCGCGAGCAAGCCGACTACAACGACCAGCACAACGGTTTTCGGGTTCAGTTCCAGAACTTCATTACGGCCGACTACCCGCAGGGCTTCTATGACAAGATCTACTCGATCGGGGCCTGGGAGCACGTGCGGCCGCACGAAATCGGCCCGCTACTGGCGAAGCTGTATCGCGCGCTCAAGCCTGGCGGCCGGCTGGTGCAGCATTTCCTGTGTAGGTTCGGCAATCCGCTGCCGGCCAGCGCGGTGATCAGCCAGCTATTCTTTCCCGGCGCGGTAAACTCGTCGTATCGCTTTCATCGGCGTTCATTCGAGACGGCCGGCTTTCGCATTACACACGTGTCGCTGCACGACTACCGCCCGACGCTGCGCGCCTGGTTCGACCGGCTCGTACACGAGCGCGAACAGGCGCTCCAGCTCGTGAGCGTGCAGACCTACAACCGCTATCTCGTCTTTTTCGCCTCGGCCTGGCGCTACTTTGACGAGCAAACCGGCACGGTGTTTCGCTTTGTGCTGGAAAAGGGGAAGGAGCCCAACGCGGAAGCATAAAAATGCTCGCGGCAACCAGGGTGCCGTGGGACGACTCGTCTCAAGTTTATCCTTCATCACGCGTCGGAAGGTTTTGGAGCGAATACTTTCGACAGGTGATTGCGATCGCGACAGGAAGGAAACTGTAGACACAGAGGATGATATCGATACTAACAACGTGAACGTGCAGGGCGCGCATGGGAAGCTGAAAAGCTCGGGCGATCTGATTGACTGCGCGATTCGGATTCGGGCGGGCGCCAAACGCATCCATCCCATCCGCCCAGCAGCAGAAGAAAATGAAAACAGACAACAATATGCCCATCGCCCATAACCATCTGAATTTCCGAACAAAGAACGCCAGCAAGGATGGGCCACACCACAGCAAGATCGATAGCCATAACTTATTGCGACCATGGTCGGTAGATCCGCAGAAGCATAGGAAGCTGACCATTCCGATTGAGGTAGCCGCCGTCACCCACGTTGGCCGCCGAACTATCCAGCCCATTTGTTAGCGCCTCAATCAGGTTGACGACCTCTGAATCCAGCACTGATTCGCGCGCGGTAACCAAAGAGGCCCGGTTCGCTTTTGGAAGAACTCGATCACGGACAGATTTTCGGCCCTCTTCATCGCTCAGACTCAATCATTTTCCAAATAGTTTCTCGATCAACTCGGCGCGCGGCGGCCGGGTGCAGAGGCTGATGCCGAGGCCGAGGACTGCGGAGACGGCCAGGCCCCACACGACCGGTTCGAGGCCGAGCAGGAAGTAGGGGCGGAAACCGGTGGCCTGGCCGATGGCCGCTGGCGGCGGCATCCAGCCGTGCTCGGCGAGCAGGACCTGACACCAGCCCAAGGCCGAGAGCGCCAGCACGGTGAACGAACCGCCCAGCATGCCGGCAATCGCGCCGGCGGCGGTCGCCCGGCGCCAATAGGCGGCCATCAGCGCCGGCACCAAAAAAGCCGCCGCGCCGCAGGATGTGCAGAACACGACGAGCGCTTGCAGGTATTGCACCGGATTGATGTTGGCCAGTACCGCCACGACGCCGACGGCAACCATCACCAGATACGTCAGCCGGCGCAATTGGGCCTCGCTGGCCTGGGGGTTGAGAAATCGCTGATACACGTCGTGGACCAGGCCCGAGGCAATCACCACCAGGTAGGCGCTGACGGTAGCCATCACGGCCCCGAACGGCGCGGAAAGAATCAGTCCGGCCCAAAGCGTACCGCCGGGCAAGTGGCTGGTGCTCAGCAGGGCCATGCGCGGGATGACCTCGTCGCATTGGCCTGGCGGCAGATTGGGGATCAGCACCCGAGCGGAAACGCAGATGGCCACCAGCGGCAGATAGATCAGCAGGTTGTAGCCGCCGAGCACGACGATCGAGCGGCGGAGGGTGGCCGTGTCTTTGCAGGCCATCACGCGCACCATGCTGGCCGGCGACGCGATGCCGCCGAAGATCCACACGAAGAACATCGACACGGCCAGGCCCAGCGGCAGAAACTCGCCGCCGCCCGGCGAATAGCCCGGCCCGGCGGCGAAGCCCGGCCCTGTCTGGCGGATGGCCTCGCGCGTGGCGTGTTCGAGCCCTCCGGCGGCGGGCACGGCCAAGACCAGCAACAGCATCACGCCGATGAGCATCAGCACGCTCTGGAACAGGTCGGTCCAGACGCTGGCCAGGAAACCGCCGAACAGCGTGTAGCCCACGACGGTGATCGAAAACACGGCCAGCCCGATATAGTAGCCTTGGCCCAGCGACGACACCGGCCCGGCCACGTCTTCGGCCAGGGCCAAACTGCCCGCTCCGCTGATCGCGTGCGGCAGCGCGAGCTTCATCACGATCGCGCCGGCCTTGAATTGGGCCACCATCATGAACGACAGGAAGAACATGATCAAAAGCGACGTGACCAGCCCCACCGCCGGACGATCGAAGCGGTTGCGGAACAGGTCGGGCACGGTCAGCGCTTCGGTCAGCCGCGAGAGCTGGGCAAAACGCTTGCCCAGGATCGTGAAGCCGGTGAGCGGCACCAGCATGTAGCTGCCGATCCATAGCGCCACGATCCAGCCGTGGCTGTAGACCAGCGAAGGAAAACCCATGAACGTGCCGCCGCTCTGGACGGTGGCCGTCAGGGCCATGGTCCACACGCCCAAGCCGCGGTTGCCCAGGAAGTAGCCCTGCAGAAACGAGCCGCGCTCGACCACCCGCTGGGCCATCGCGCCCAACCAGGCGGAGACGACAATCATCAGGACCAGGGCCGCCAGCACGCCCAGGCCCACGTCGGGCAGGGCTTCAGGCATCCTCGCCCTCTTTCGGCGAGCCGTCGTCGTCTGCCAAGGGCGCGTCCTGCATATAACCCAAGGCAAACCACACGGAAAACAAGAAGCAGGCCACCCAGGGCACGGCAACGCCCCAGAAGATCCAGTCGGGAATGCCGAGCACGAACGAGAGGTTCTCGGGCGTGCGGTCGTAGCCGTGCCGATAGCAATAGCCCACTGAATAGACCAGCGCGGCCAGCCAGGCCGCGATGGCCACTAGCGCCTCGCGCCGGGCACTGGCCAGCAACTCGGTCGGTTTGAGAGTCGGCACTATGAGGCTCCTGGTTTCAGCCAGCTTTTTGTGCAATCCGATTCGCGTGCGACCTTATCGAGTCAGGTCTCGCCCCACCATTTATTTCATTCGCCGGGCGGTTCGTGCTCGACGTCTTTCCACTTCATGGGACGGCGGAAAGGCTCGATGCGGAGCACGACTTCGCCGCTTTGAAAGATCCGCACGGTGCCGTTGGATTCGCTCACCGCGACCGCCACGGCCTTGGTGGCTCGGGTGATGGCGGCGGCGGCCCAATGGCGTGCGCCCAGGCCCTTGGAGAGCGTGATTTCGGCGGCCGAGGCATCGAGGTACTGAGCGGCCGCCTCGACCGTGCCGTCGGCGGCGACGATGATGGCGCCGTCCATTTGGGCGATTTCCTTGATCCCCTCGCGGACGCGCGTGCTCTTGAGGTTCCGCTCTTTGCGGCTGTAGCCGCGCACCGGATCGAAGCTGGCCGCGTGGCTCATCTTGCGCACCTTCTGATGGTCGCCGACGACGAACAGCGTGCCCACCGGCTTGCCTTCGCGCCCTTCGCGGCCGATCTCCAGGGCCAGGTTCACCACCGTTTGCAGCGTGTCCAGCGGGACGCGCGTTTCGAGCTGCCGCAAGTCGCGAACCGTGAGCCGGCCCAGGTGATCGTTCAGATCGATGATGCTGATCGAGTCGAGCGTATGGGCTTCGAAGCCGCTGTACAGCGTGACGACGCGGCTGGCCGGGGCCAGCATTTCGTCGGCAATGGCCTTGAGCAGGGCCTGTGAGAGCCGATCGTAGACGGGCACTTCGGTGGTTTCCAGGAGCACGGTGGGCAGGCCCGCCTCGACCGCTCCCACGACCTGTTCGGCCGTCTCGACGGCCACCACCACTTTTTCGCCGTCGGCCCGGCGCTTGATGACCTGCCAATCCACCGCGTCATCGAGCAACAGCAGTACGGCATCGGCCCCCACGGCTTTGGAGAGCTTCAGCACCAGATCGTAGATGGTCTCGAACTCTTCGTTGAACCTCACTGCGAGCGGTCCCATCCACGGCGGTTGCGGGGTTCAAGGCCATCGCGCTGGTGCTGTTGCGAATGTACGGGTTTTTGTCCGCGTGGGCAACGGCGCTGCTGGGCCAATTACCCCCGGACTTCGTACGTGGCGGCCTGGAAAAAGCCGGCCGGGCACCTCGGAGCGCAAGCCGCGACCCTTAGCGGCGCCAGTCCGGCTTGCGGCGAGGGAGTTGCCAGGCCTGGTGCGCCGCCGGGTGTTCGGCCGGTGCCGGTTCGATGGCTGCGGACGAGTCGTGCGCGGCGATCTGGCCGACGGGCGTGGGCGGATTCGACTCCGCGGTGCGGGGAGCAACTCCCGGCAGGCGCAGCACTTCGTCCGCCGCGGCCAAAGGCGACGTATCGAGACCCTCCAGCGGCTTGAACACGCGCTGATCGTACAGGACCAGGGCGTGCAGGCCGTGGCCTAAGGTGCCGATTTCCCAGGGATGCTGGACGTCGGCCAGCAACATCCCGGACAGATAAGTCACGGCCCGCACGATGCGCGGATCGGTCAGTTCGTCGGCAGGCAGCGAATAGACGAGCCACTCGAGAATATGCCCGGTGGTTTGCAGGCGGCGTCCGACGTCGGACGAAGCCGCGGCAGCGCGGAACCAATCGGTGCTGAACGAGCCGTCGGAATTCTGGAGTTTATAGGTGTAGGCGTGAAAGTCATCGGTATACGTTTTGGCGCGCTGAAACTCGCCGGAGAGCGGTTTGCCGCTCTCGATGCGCTTGTGTACGGCATAGCTGAGCCCCATCAGCCGATGCGTGCCGCCGCACGCCGCGCCCACGATCGGCGCCTTGATCTCTTCTCGGATCAGCCGCTGGATCGACCAGTTCTGGCCTTGAAAGTTCTTCCAACTAGCGTCGCTATCCAGGTAATGGGCCAGCGAGATGAGCTTGAAGGTCAGCTCCATGTCCGTCTCGCACAACTGTTTTTCCGACTCGATGAGGTCGGCTACTGTGAACTTCCGGGCTCCCACCAGCAGGCTGTAATCCTTCGGCACGTGCGATTGGGCCAGGATCGCCAGCAGTTGGCCTTGATGCCCTTGCACGCCCACGCCCTTGCGGGCCACGAGGCGGCCTTCTTGCACGTCGAGCAGCCGATAGCCATGGCAAGGAAAGTTGTAGCACAGGCAGCCAATGGCGTTGATGACGCGTCCCTCGGGCCCGCCCTCGCGGACTTCGCTGTGGACGCCGTAGGCGATAATCGAGTGCAGCAACTCCCAGGGCGTATGGTCGCGGCTATTGAGCCGCGGCCCCGTGTACACGCGCAGCGTGCGGCGGACGTTGGCTCGCAGCCTTTTCAATTCGGGCGACAAGGCGCCGGTCGCAGGGTCCTGTTCGAATTGCCCTGCCGACCCGCGGCGCGTAGCAGGCGGGACACCGTCGGTCCGGGGATATTCCAGGACGCCGTCGTCGGGCGCCGGCGCCGGCTCGCGACTCCGTCCGCCCTCGGCCGGCACGATCCGTGCGAAACCGGTGCTCGGTCTCAGTTCCGGCAGGTTCAAGGGCGCTGCGCCCGCAACTCCCACCGCCAGCAGACTACTGCCGATGACGGCAGGAAACAGCCAATTTTTATACGCCATCGCTTCCCCCCAACACGGTCGACGTCAGCTCAGCCCGCTCAGCCCGGCAAATCGGGCAGACGTGTTAGGTATCGGTCGCCCAGCGCGGCCGAATTGATTCGATCAGCCCGGGGGGGTGCTGGCGCTGCTGGCATGGGCAGAAGAATGCCGTCGCGAAGTGGTTCCAGATCGACCACAAAATGAAATCGCGATTGACCCAAAGGCGGCGTGGAACCAGGCTCAAAACCAATTCTTGACGCGCGACGTGAGCGAAGGCTCCGGCGGGCTGTTGCCTTTGACGTATTCGCGCCACACGGCGACATTGTCGCCGTAATGCTTGCCGGTCAGCTTGCGGAGCGACTGCACGGCGCGATACTGCATGGCCGGGTCGTGATCCTCGAGCGCCTGGGCCAAAGCGGCGGTCGCCGTCGGATCGCCCGTCTCGCCCAAGGCGCGCGCGGCGGCCATGCGCACGTCGATATTGGTGTCACTGGTCAGCATTTCCGACAGCAGCCTCGTGGCGTCGTGCCCCTTGCGTTTGGACCAGGCCTCGCAGCAGGCGATGCGCACGTCGCTATCGGTGTCCTTCAAGCCGGCCGTCAGCATTTTCGTGGCGGCTTCCGTGGGATAGACGGCCAGCGTCCGCAGGATTTCGGCCCGCATCAGCGGGTCTTCCTCCTTGCGTAGCACCTGGACCAGATCTTGCGATTCGCCTTCGAGCTGGGCCGGCCCGCGCTGGGGCGCTAATTTGGCCAACTGGTGCAGCTTATTGATCCGATCTTGGGGCGTGGCGATGGTCGGCCCCGTGTCGACGACTTCCTTCTTTTTCCACCAGGCCAGCTTTTCCCAGTTGGGCTTCAGCGTGCTGCTGCACGCTGGCATGCTGGCGAGCAGCAAGCCGCACAGCCCGATCGAATACCAGCGGATTGGCCAGCCTGGGATCATGCGCGTTGTGTTGGCACCGAAGTGGCGGCTGTTGCTAGCGAGAACCATCGCGAGAAGGGAGGCGGAGTATAGCAGCGGCCGGTAACCCAAGCCAAGGCGGGTTCTTCGCCCGCCCTTGGGGGGCCAGCGGCGGCTCCAGCAATGGTTGCACCCGGGGTGCGCAGTGCTATCGACCGGCGAACTTGCGCTCGAAGATCGGCAAGAGCCGCTTGCGGGTTTCGCCCAGCACGTCGTGCTTGTCGGGCGGGTTGGTGTTGTAGAGCACGGCCCAATCGACTTCGTATGGCAAGTGTTCGAGCCACGCCCGCACGCCCCCCTTGCCGCCGTTTTTGCTGAATTGAAAGCCCGTCGCTAATTGCTCGGCGCGGTCCCATCCCAGTCCGACGTGGCCGCCGTTGCGATTGGGCTGCACGCCCGGCGGCAGCGCGAGCATCTGTTGCGTGAGCCGCGGCCCCAGAAACGGCGTGCCGCCGCCGCTGCCGGCCACCATGCTGGCAAACCGCGCCAACGCGGTGGCCGGGGCCAGCCAATTCGCGGCTTGCCGCACGGCTGGCTGTTGTCCGCCCTCGCGATAGCGATGCGTTTCGTTAGGCAGATAATCACCCGACTGTTCCATCCGCATGCGCTCGATGCCCATCGGCCGCAGCACCTGCTCCTGGATATACGGCTCGTACGGCTGGCCGGCCGCGTGCTCGATCACCAGCCGCAGCACCACGAACCCGAAATTCGAGTATTTGTGCGTGCTGCCGGGATCGAATTCCAGCGGCAGGCCCAGCGCCTTGCGATACATGCGCACCGCTTTTTCTTCCGACAGGTCGTCGCCGGGCTCGCCCGAGGTGGTTGGCATCTGGACGGACACGTCGTGCGGAAATCCGCCGGCGTGATACAGCAGTTGGTGTACGGTCACCTGACGAAAGCGCGGATCGGCAATCTGCTGTCCCGGCAACGGCGCCAGGTCCTTGAGCACTTCGACGATCGGCGCGTCCAGCGCCAGACGCCCTTCGCCCACGAGCTTCAACACGCCGATCGCGGTAAACGGCTTGGTGACACTGGCCGTGCTAAACAGCGTGTCCGGCTTGACGGGAAGCTGCCGCTGGACGTCGGCCAGGCCGTAGCCGCGGCGGAGCACGCTTTGGCCGCGATGCGAAATGG
>DATCFX010000696.1:0-3026 GCA_036509275.1 Pirellulales bacterium
TTCGTGCCGTGGTGCGCGGATTGCTTTGCCGATGCCGATCTGGCCGCGCATTGCGTGGTGCGGCGAGCCGCGCGCTGGCCGGAAGACCTGCCGGCGCTAGCGTCGGATTTTCCGCCCGGCCCCTGGCTGTATACCGGTGGACTGGAGAACTATCCGGCACTGCTCGAGCAATTGTCCGGCAAGCGTCCGCTCTACGGCAACCGGGAGCTGCCGCTGGCGGCGGCGCGCGATCCGTTTCGGATCCAAAAATTGCTCGCCGATGCCGGCATGGCTTGTCCCAAGTGCGAGCGATTCGCCGACCGGCTCGATGGCCAGCTGCAATGGCTGCGCAAAAGCCCGCGATCGGCCGGAGGCGCACGCGTGCGATCATGGCCGACGGCCGCGACCGGTGACGCGAACGGCGACGCGGACGACTATTTTCAACAGTTCGTGCAGGGCATGCCATGTTCGGCTGCCTACGTGGCCGCCGGTGGCCGTGCGGTGCTGTTGGGACTGGCTGAGCAAACCTTGTGGGGGCCGCGGCCTACGGCCAGATTCTGCTACGCAGGCTCGCTAGGGCCCGTGCCGTGTTCCGCTGCTCTCGATGCGCAACTCGTGCGGTTAGGCCATCTGCTGGCTTCGTCGCTAGGGCTGGTGGGTGTGTTCGGGGTCGACGGGGTGCTGGCCGGCGAGGTCTTCTGGCCGGTCGAAATCAATCCCCGCTATACCGCTTCCATGGAGATTTACGAACGGGCCAGCGGCCGGTCGATCGTGGCCGACCATGTGGCGGCCTGCAGTGTGGGAAGTTTGCCCGGCCCGCTGGACACGAATTCCGACGGCTGGCACGCCAAGCAAGTGCTATTTACCGAGCACGAAGTGCGCATCGACCGGCGGCTGGAGCAGTGGGCGGCCGGGCAAAACATCGGCCCGTGGCCCGCCGTGGCCGATGTGCCGGTGGCGGGAACGCGCGTTGCGGCCGGCCAACCGCTGCTGACCATTTTCGGCCAGGGAGCAAGCCGTGCGGCAGCGGCCGAAGTGCTGGAACGGCGGCGGGAACAGGTCGCGGCCACGCTGAACACCACGCATTAGCGCCGACCCGCAAGTCAGGCGGTGACGGCCGTGGGCATTCGTTGGCGGCCGACCACCTCGGGCTGGTAATCCGGCTCGCCAGCCAGCGCGGCGATTTCGACCAAGAACCGCTTGGTCAACTTTTCCAACATGCGGCGGTCGCCCTCGTGCCCCAAATATTCGGTCAAATCGATGGGTTGCCCGATCTTAATCCGGGTTTTTGCCGGAATAAAGAAAAAGCCGAATGCCGTGCCGCCGTAGGGGCTGCCCTCGACATAGCACGGCACGACCGGCACGCGGGCCTTGAGCGCGATTAGCGCAGCCCCCGGCCTGCCTGGCAGCAGCAGCCGACCGGAATCGTTGATCCGCCCCTCGGGAAACAGGCCGACCATGTCGCCTTGCGCGGCATACCGAACTGCCAGCTTCGTGGCTTTCGTGTCGATGCCGCCGCGATTGACCGGAATGCACTGCAAGATGCGAAACGCCCAGGCATACAGCGGATGTTCGAAGTATTCGCGGGCCACGAGCCAGTGTACGGGCCGTCCGGAAGCCAGGGCGACGAACGCCGGATCGATCGGCCCGATGTGGTTGCTGACGATCACGGCTCCCTGCCCGGGCGGAAACGGCAGCCGGCCCTCGATCTCGGCCCGCCACAGGATGCGGGTCATGACGACGCTGAACATATAGATGGGAAACTGGGCCGGCGTGTAGCTGAACGAGCGATAAACTCGATAAATGCCCACTGCCAGCCCGGCCGCGAGCAGCAGCAAGACCGCGATCCCCAACCACTGCGTTTCATTGGGCCCCAGCATACAACCTCGTCGGATCCGATAATCGATGGGTGCGGTTTGGCCGCCCCCGGGCCGCGCTGCCCAAAATGGCTCGTGTGCGCCGCCCGTCAAACTATAATGCGGATTTGCCCAGCCGGGGAGTAACGATCCGCGATGTTTGCAGCCGGGGAGCCGATGATCGAGCGCTTAGGCGTTGTCAGCGATACTCACGGCCAGGTGGCGGCCACGCGTGAGGCGGTGCGCATGCTGGAGAGCTTGGCCGTGCAGGCCGTGCTACACTGCGGCGATATCGGCTCGCCGGCGATCGTCGAGCTGTTCGATGCGTGGCCGACGCATTTCGTCTTCGGCAACGTGGACCACGACGTGCTGGAACTCGAACAAGCCATCGCGGCGGCCGGTCAAACCTGCCACCAGCGTTTCGGACGGCTGGAGATCGGAGATCGCCGGATCGCGTTCTTGCACGGCGACGATACCCGGCTGCTGATGCAGACGACGGCCAGCGGCCAGTGGGACCTTGTCTGCTACGGCCACACGCACAAGGCCGAGCAGCACCGCGAAGGCCCGACGCTCTTGCTCAATCCGGGCGCCCTGCACCGCGCCCGGCCGCATAGCTTTGCGGTGGTCAGTTTTCCGGAAGTGCAGGCCAGCGTGATTTCACTGTGAGCGGGCGCGAGGTTATCCGGCCAGGCGCGTAATCTCATCGGCCGCGGCCAGTTGCTCGTCGCCGGCGCGATAGCGGTACTGCATGACGTACGCGTCTTCGGTCGTGTCGTCGTAGTAGTCCTTAAGGACGTTGACGGCGCGGAAGCCCAGCGATCGGAAGAATAATTGCGCCGCGAGGTTGGTTTCGCGGACCTCGAGCACCAGCCGCGTGCGACGCTGCTGCGACAGCTTGCCGACCAGCTTCTGAACCATTCGCCGGCCGATGCCCTTGCGGCAATGCCCGCGGCTAACGGCGAAGTTGAGGACGTGCAACCGGGTTTTGTGCAGTTCGTAGACCATGAAGCCCACGACCTCGTCGTCCTGATCGGCCACCATGCCGATGCAGTTGCGCTGCCTCAGGCAGCGAATGAACTCGTCCTCGGACCAGGGAAATTCGAAATTTTCGTTTTCGATTTCCAACACGTCCGCCATGTCCCGGCGAATCATCCACCGAATGTGAAGGCGGGTCTGTTGCCGTTGATCGGA
>DATCFX010000697.1:0-6599 GCA_036509275.1 Pirellulales bacterium
GGGCGCCAGACCGAAAAAGACGATCGCCGCCGCAAGGCCGGCGCAAAGACTCGGGCGAGCCACGATGATCTACTCCTTTAGCTGCACGACGAATCGGCTGCCGCCACGGGCCGCGAGACCCACGCGGCACTGCGGTTTCCAAACGTCGGGGCGCGGCAATGTAGCTGGGATGCGAGAAGTGTAGAAGTTTAGCGGCACAGGCCGGATTTCGCTAGACCGGATGCCGTGCCCGGGGGGGCACCGGGGAGCACTTCCCGCGCCGGCCGGCAACCATTTGCCGACGGGGCGGCTTTTCGGCCGGATTGTCCGATTCGTCGGCATGGCGATAATCATGCAGATGCGAGACTACCCCAGCGAAGGTTTGATTCACGACGCCGTTCACGGCTATATCGCATTCGTCTCAGGCCGCCTCCCGCCGGGCGAAGTCGCCGAGCGCCAGGTGATCGACCACGCCTGGGTCCAGCGGTTGCGGCAAATCCACCAACTGCAAACCGCCTGGTGGGTGTTTCCCACGGCCGAGCACACCCGGTTCCAGCACGTGCTGGGCGTCATGCACCTGGCCAGCCGCGCCGTGGCCGCCTTGTACCCTAGCCTGGCCGAGGTCTGCCCGGACGTCCCCAGCCGCGGCTACGTCGAGACGCTGATGCGGCTGGCTGGCCTGCTGCACGACGTCGGGCACGGGCCGTTCGGCCATTTTCTCGACGAGCACCTACTGGCCGATTACGGATTAACGCACGAGACGCTCGGGTCGGCCATCATCGAGCACGACCTGGCCGACTTGCTACGCGGCGTGCGCCGAAATCCCAACGGCCGCCTGGACGCCAACGAGGAGCTCGATCCCCAGCAGATCAGCTACCTGGTCACGCGGCCCAAGGACCTCGCGCCGGCGCCCGACTGGCTGCGGCTGCTGCGGTCGCTGTTTTGCGGCATCTATACCGTCGACAACATGGACTTCGTGCTGCGCGATGCGTACATGTCGGGCTATAGTGTCCGCTCGTTCGATCTCGATCGGCTGCTGCACTACAGTTTTTTCACCGCCGAGGGCCTCACGATCCATGCCCGCGGCCTGCCGGCCCTGGTACGTTTCATCGGCGTGCGGGCCGAACTGTTTCGCACGCTGTATTTTCATCGCACCGTGCGGGCCTTGGATCTGACGCTGGCCGACCTGTTCGCCACGAGTAAAGCGCTGCTGTTTTCCGGCAATCCGCTGGAGCACCTGCGCGAGTATCAAGGTTTTACCGAGTGGTCGCTGCTGGTGGACGTCTCGCGTTGGAGCCACAGCCCCGATGCTCACCGGCGGGAGTTGGGCGTGCAGTGGAACCGGCTCTTGGCCCGCGAGATCCATTGGAAGATGGCGGCCGAGCGCACGGTGTTCTTCGATCCGGCCTCGGCCGAGCGCGGCAGTATTTTCAGCCGCGAGGATTTTTTTACCGCCGCCTTGCGCGAGGAGCTGCCGCCGGCGCTCGGCACGATGGAGCTGCGCGTCGATCTGCCGCGTCACGTCCATCGGCCCGGCACGCGCGGCTCGGCAGCCGGCCAGAATTTTATTTACGACGCGGCGCGCGATGTCGTGCGGCCGCTTTCGGATCACGAGCTCGTGCGGCAGATTCCGCTCAGCTATCGCATTTGCCGCGTATACGCGCCCGACGAATCGCTGCACGCCGAGCTGGCCACCGCGCTGGATGCCCTACTGCGGTCCGAAGGCGCCGACGACCGCACGAATATGTGATCCTTGCTTGGGTCGCGTTTGCGGATTGCTCGCTGCTCACGACGGCATGGCCGGCATCAGCGATTGGGCAATGGCGAAGTACACCAGAATCCCGGTGACGTCCATCAGACTGGCGACGACGGGATTGGACATCAGGGCCGAGTCCAGGCCCATGCGCTTCAGGGCTAGCGGCAACAGCGCACCGATCAGGTTGCCGCAAATCACGACGACCGACACGCTGACGGCCACGACCTGCGAGAGCGTGATCAGATTCGCGTTGATCATCTCGTTGGTGGGCGTGAGCCACGCCCGCACAAATCCGACCAGCCCCAGCGTAAAGCCCAGGGAGGCGCCCATCAGGATCTCGTGCCACAACACGCGGAACCAGTCGGCCGGCTGCAATTCGCCTAGCGCCAGGGCGCGGGTCACGAGCGTGGCCGATTGCGAACCGCAATTGCCGCCGACCGAAATGATCAGCGGCAGGAACAGGACCAGCGCGGGATAGCCTTTGAACAGTTTTTCGTACTCGCCCAGCACGGTGGTCGTGAAAAAGCCGGCCACGAACAAGATCGCCAGCCAGAATCCGCGCTTGCCCAACAGGGTGAGAAAGCTGGTGCGGAGATAGGTTTCGCCCAGCGGCTCGACGCCGCCCAGGCGGTACACGTCTTCGGTCGCTTCGTCCACGATCACGTCGATCACGTCGTCGTGCGTGACGATGCCCACCAGCCGGTCCTCGGGATCGACGATCGGCAGCGCGATCAGGTCGTATTCCATCAGCTTGCGGGCCACTTCCTCGCGATCCTCGTCCACGCGGGCGCTGACCACGTCGGTTTGCATGATGGCCGAAATCCGCTTCGAGGCCGGGGCCAGGATCAGGTCTTTGAGCGACACAAAGCCGACCAGCCGCCGGTTGTCGTCGACGACATAGCAATAGTAGATCGTCTCCTTGTCGGGCGCCTCCTGCCGCAGTCGCTCGATCGCCGCGGCGGCCGTCTCCTCGGCCGGCAGCGTGGCGTAGTCGCTGGTCATCACGGCGCCGGCCGCACTCCCTTCGCGATAGCTGGCCAGCAGCCGGATATCCTCGCGCTCGGCCCGCGCCAGCAGCGGCATGATCTGTTCGATGCGCTCGCGCGGCAGGCGATTGACCAGGTCGGCCCGCTCGTCGTGCGACATGTAGGTCAGCAGGCTGGCGAGTTGCCCACGGTCCATCGTCGCGGCGATGCCGTCTTGCAACTCGGCATCGAGATACGCGAACACGGCCGCGCTCTCGCGGCCGGCCAGCAAGTTCAGCACGAAGCAAACTTCGCCGGGTTGCAGATCGTCCAGCAGTTCGGCGCTCTCGGCCGGGTGCCGCCCGGCAAAGAACTCGCGCAGACTGAACTCGTCGCGGTCGACGACCAGTTCGCGCAGATCGGGTGCCAGCAGTGGATGACGCATGCGGGTGCCGAGAATCGCTAAGACGAATAGACGTGAGTCGAAAGGTCGCTGCCAACTGCCAGGATACTGTGCTCGGGCAAATCTTGCCATGCACCCGGTGCCGTCGATTCCGAAGCGATGAGCACCATCCGGCCGGAATCCGCGTTGCCGCTGGTTTCCCATTGCAGCCAATGGTTCCAGCGCGTGGCCAGCAGTACCTGGCCATCGGTCAGCACAAAGTTGAAGCGCGGCGTCGCCTGCGGATCGGCTTGCCGCGACCGCCGGTCGAGTTCGGCCAAGGCGTGGCTCAACTCGCCGGCTACCAACTCCAGCGGCGTGCTCAAGCCGCGGTCGTAGTTGCCTGGCGCGAGCAGCCGCGTCAGCAGCCAGTAAAACACCAGTTCGCTATCGGTCGAACCACGCCGCTGGACGAGTAATTCGGGCGCCGTTTCGGCGGCCAGTTGCCGCTCGAGGGTATCAAAACCGGTGACCGTGCCGTTGTGTGCAAACATCCACGGCCCCGAGGCGAACGGGTGCGTATTGGCCAGCGTCAAACTGCCGACCGACGCCTGGCGGACATGCCCCAGCACGGTGCGCGAGCGGATCGAGCGGGCCGTCGGCACAAAGCCAGGATCCTCGAAGGCCGGCGTAATGCTATGCACCATTTCCGGTTTGCCGCCGGTATAAAAGCCGATGCCCCAGCCGTCGCCATGCCGCTCACCCCGGCGATCGCGGCAGCTCTGCACGACCAGCGCGTGCGGATCGTCAGCCAGTGGCCCGGCGGCCGGCAGAGGGCGATCGGCGTGTATGGCGATGAGGCGACACATTGGAAGTGCAGAGTGAAAAGTGAAAAGTGTGGGAAGGTGAAATGCCGGGTTTAGTCGAAAAGGAACGATTCGTTTTGGTCCAGGCAGTCGCAGAGGCGGCGGTAGATGGAGTCGAGACGCTGGCGGTCGCTGCCGGGTTCGGTATTCATGGCGCGTAGGATGCGCCGGGCTAGGGGGCCTTGGTTGGCGATGATGTCCCAGGCTGGTTGCCACGGTTCGGCCGAGGGGCCTAGCACTTCGGCCGCGTGTTCTAGCAGATGCCGCCAGAGCTGGCCGGCGGTGCCGCCCGGGGGGCTGTCGAAGCCAAAGGCCCGCAAGTAACGCTCGTCGTGGATGCGGGCGGCGTCGCCCTCGCGCGTCGTCGCGGCCAGCAGTTCGGCCAGCGGCTCGGTCGGCCAGGCCTGCTGCTCGGCCAGCGAACTCCAGCGCTCGGCCACCAGTTCGCGCAAGATGGTGATGATCGCCGCGCACACGGCCAGGTCGGCTCGGGGGCATTCCTGCAAATCGAGCACGCGGATCTCGATCGTGCCACGCTCGAAGCGCGCGATCGCCCCCCGGGCGTTCAACCATTCGTGCTGCAAGACGCCCTCCGTGTCGAGCGGGGCAACGTCCGCGTAAATCCGCTGGAAAATCTGCTGCTCGTAAGCCTGGCGGGTGAATACCGGCTCGGGCACCACCTGGCCGGTGATCGACGGGATTTTGCGCGAGTTGCCTCGGTACACGTCCAGCCGCGTGTCCAGCCAGCCGGTCGCTCGGCCGTCGCAGACCGGCGAACTGGCCGCCAGGGCCGGCAATAGCGGCAGCAACAGCCGAATCGCGGCGTGCAGCCGGCCGAACTGCTCGTCGCCCGAGAAGGGCAGGTTCAGATGGACGCTTTGCAGATTCGACCAACCGTGCCCCTGGCAGCCGAAAATCCGGTCGAACGTCTGGTAGACGATGCTGTAGTCGTGCGGCCAGAGCCGCGTTTCGCGGTGCGGGTCCATCCAGGGGTGCATCGCCGTCGGCATCAGCCGGGCACCGTGGGCAGCCAGCAACCGGCCGATCTCGCGCACCTGGCCGGCAAAGGCCTCGTTCAAGCCGTCGAGCGTGGCGGCCGGGCCGTTGGTCTTGAGCTCGATGACATGGGCCACGAGCTCGTTGGACCACGCAATCGCGCCGTGTTCGACTTCCGAGGCGATCTCGCCCGAGGGTTCGCGCAGCAACGCGTCGGCAATCGGCCGCACCGCCAGCGTGCCGGCGTCGACGATCATGTATTCCAGCTCGACGCCCACGGCCTGGAACAGCCCCAACTCGGTCTCGGTCGTCACAGTCTGCTCTCGCTCACGGACTTTTTGCGCCGGCCTTGCGTTGCTCGATGCGCTCCAAAAAGACTTCCATGATCCGGTCGTACAATTCTTCCTTGAGAAAATCGTCCTCGACGCCGGCGTCGATGTTCGGATTGTCGTTCACTTCGATCACGTAGCATTGCCGGCCGATCTGCTTCACATCGACGCCGTACAGCCCGTTGCCGATCAGGTTGGCCGCCTTGAGCGCCGTCTTGATCACTTGCCGCGGCGCCTGCTGGATGGGCAGCGTCTCGGTGCGGCCATAGCGGCGGGCGCCGCGGTCGTCCTTCTGCGTGATCTGCCAGTGCTTCTGCACCATATGATAGCGGCAGGCGTACAGCGGTTGCCGGTCGACGATGCCGATCCGCCAATCGTACGTGGTCGGCAAGAATTCCTGGGCGATCAGCAGGTCGCTTTTCACGAGAAACAGCTCGGCAAAATTCGCCAGCGCGTCCTCGGTTTCGACCTTCACCACGCCCTGCGAAAAAGCCGCGTCCGGCTGCTTGAGTACGCAGGGCAGCCCCAGCTCGGCCCCCACTTGCTCGATGTTGTCCTTGTGAACCACCAGCGTGCGCGGCACGGGTACTTTGTAACGGCCCAACAGCTCGGCCAGGTAGACCTTGTTCGAGCATTTGAGGATCGACTCGGGGTCGTCCATGACCACGAGGCCTTCGATTGCCGCCCGGCGGGCGAAGCGGTACGTGTGATGGCTGACGGCCGTGGTCTCGCGGATGAACAGCGCGTCGAACTCGGCCAGCCGTGCGTAGTCGTCGCGGCCGATCAACTCGGCGTGCAGCCCGAGGTTCTCGCCGGCCTTGATGAACCGCTGCAAGGCCTTTTCGTTCGAGGGGGGGAGCGGTTCTTCGGGATTGACGAGGATCGCCAGGTCGTATTTTGCCGGCTTTTGCTTGGGCACGCTCACCCGGCGGCCGGCAAAGTGCTCGCTGGCCACTTCCACTACGAACGGCTTGTGCTGGTCGGGGATTTCGTCGACCGGAATCGCGTCGATCGTCCGCAGTTGCCACTTGCCGCTGTTGACGAACTGAGCCCGCAGCAGCGGCGCCTGAAACAAATTGAACAGGTGCAGGCTCAGCCGATCGTAACGCCGGGCCAGGTTGCGGCCAAAGTATACGCTCAGGGTGAACTTTTCCGATTCGATCGGCGCCAGGCTCCGCTGGATCAGCTCGTCCAGATCGTCCGACACGTAGCGCACCACGGTCTGGCTCTTCAGATCCTGCAGCGACATGATGTTCGGCAGCGGCTTGTGCCCCCGGGCCGTGGCCAGCAGCGTGACGTAATAGCCCAACGTCTGGTAGCGGTACG
>DATCFX010000698.1:0-1968 GCA_036509275.1 Pirellulales bacterium
GGCGACTTGGAAGCGGTGACGCGGCTCGTCGACGCGGAAACGGCCGCCATTCTCGTCGAGCCGATTCAGGGCGAGGGTGGCATCAACGTCGCGCCGCAGGGCTTCTTGGAAGGCTTGCGAGCGCTGGCCGACCAGCACAACCTGCTGCTGATGTTCGACGAAGTGCAAACCGGCTGCGGCCGCACCGGCCAGTGGTTTGCCTACCAGCATTTCGGCGTCACGCCGGACGTCATGACGCTGGCCAAAGCCCTCTGCGGTGGCATCGCCGGCGGGGCGCTGCTGACCACGCCGGTCATCGCCCCCAGCCTGCGGCCTGGCATGCACGCCGCGACCTTCGGCGGCAATCCGATCGCCGCGCGGGCCGGCATTGCGGCCATCGAAATGATCGAGCAAGGCCGGTTGCTCGAGCACGGCCAGCAGATCAGCCAGATCTTCCTGGAGCGTTTTACCGCACTCCAGCACGAGTGCGACCTGGTTC
The DNA here is from genome assembly GCA_036509275.1 of Pirellulales bacterium. Classification (GTDB taxonomy): domain Bacteria; phylum Planctomycetota; class Planctomycetia; order Pirellulales; family PNKZ01; genus DATATB01. Next base: position 479 of record DATCFX010000698.1, read on the forward strand.
GCGAAGTCCGCATCGTGGGCATGATGATCGGCCTCGAGTTGGCCGTCGAGGGCGCACCGATCGTTCGTAAATGCCTGGAGCGCAAGCTGCTCATCAATTGCACGCACGATACCGTGCTGCGGCTGCTGCCAGCGCTGAACCTCTCCGAGCAGCAGGCCCACGACGGCTGCGACATCCTGGCCGACGCGTTGAAACAACAGCTCTAACCCTCGAACACCCCCCGCTGATGCTGCCACGGGGCCGGCAGCATCGGGAGCCAATGCTGAACATGCGACACCTCATCACCTTGGCCGATCTCAAAAGTGCCGAGATCGAACGGATTTTCGCCATCACCGAAGATCTGAAATCGAAGTACGAATCCGGCCTGCGCGAGCCGCTGCTGCCGGGCCGCGTGATGGCGCTGCTGTTCGAAAAGCCGTCGTTGCGGACGCGCGTCAGCTTCGAGGCCGGCATGGCCCACCTGGGCGGCAACAGCCTGTTTCTGGGCGAGGAAGTGGGCTTTGGCAATCGTGAATCGATCGCCGACTTCGGCCGCGTGCTCAGCGAATATGTCGACGCCATCGTCGTCCGCACGCGCAGCCATCAGAAGGTCATCGAGCTGGCCGAGTTCAGCAGTTGCTCGGTGATCAACGGGCTGACCGACTACGACCATCCCTGCCAGGCGCTGGCCGACCTGTACACGCTCCGCGAGCTCAATGGGCCGCTCGAAGGCCAGACGTTGGCTTACATCGGCGATGGCAACAACGTGGCCCGCAGCCTGGCCCGCGGCTGTGGCAAAATGGGCATGCGATTTGGCCTGGCCGCCCCGCCGGGCTACCACTTCGACAAGCCGTTTCTCGCCAACCTGAAGAAGGACGTGCCCGAGTTGAAGATGACCGTCAGCGACGACCCGCGCGAAATCGTGCGCGACGCCGACGCCGTCTACACGGACGTGTGGACCAGCATGGGGCAGGAGGCCGAAGCTGAGAAGCGCCGCGGCGAGTTTGCCGCCTTCCAGGTGAACGAGGAATTGATGCAGGCGGCACCCAAGCGGGCGTATTTCATGCACTGCCTGCCGGCCCGGCGCGGTGAAGAAGTGACCGACGCCGTGATCGACGGCCCCCGCAGCGTGGTCGTGCAGCAAGCCGCCAATCGGCTGCATGTGCAAAAGGGCATTTTGGCCTGGCTGCTCGGGGCGCAGCGGTGAGCATTACACGTCACGACGGCCGCACGCCGCAACAGTTGCGATCGGTAAAAATCAAACGCCACTACACGCGCCCCGCGGCCGGTAGCGTGCTGTTGGCCGCCGGGCGAACCACCGTGCTCTGCACCGCCAGCGTCGAAGAACAGGTGCCGCCCTGGATGAAGGGCCAAGGCCGCGGCTGGGTGACGGCCGAATACAGCATGCTGCCCGGCAGCACCAGCCCCCGCAAATCGCGCGACCGCGGCGGCAAGATCGACGGCCGCACGACCGAGATTCAGCGGCTCATCGGCCGCAGCCTGCGGGCCGT
>DATCFX010000699.1:0-8849 GCA_036509275.1 Pirellulales bacterium
CGCCCGGCACGATCTGAAAGCCCAGTTCGGTCATGCGCTGGCGAAACCAACGCGTGTTCGATTCTAGCCGGTCGCGCAGCTCGGTCGATGACGAGATGAGCGACAAGGCCCGCAGCGTGGCGGCGATGATGGACGGAGGCAGCGAGTTGGAGAACAAGTACGGCCTCGAACGCTGCCGCAGCAATTCGACGATTTCGCGCCGGCCGCTGGTGTAACCACCGCTGCCGCCGCCCAGAGCTTTGCCCAACGTGCCTGTGAGCATGTCGACCCGGCCCTGCACGCCGTGAAATTCGGGTGTGCCGCGGCCACGCGCACCGAGAAAGCCGCAGGCGTGCGAATCGTCGACCATCAGCAGCGCGTCGTATTGGTCGGCCAGCTCGCAGATTGCCGGCAGGTTGGCGATCGTGCCGTCCATCGAAAAGACGCCATCGGTGGCGATGACGCGAAACCGCGACTGCCGGGCGTCTTTTAGCTTCGCTTCGAGGTCGGCCATGTCGTTGTTGCGATACCGGTGACGCTGGGCCTTGCAAAGCCGGATGCCGTCGATAATCGAGGCATGATTCAGCTCGTCGGAAATCACGGCATCTTCCGCGCCGAGAATCGTCTCGAACAAGCCCCCGTTGGCATCCCAGCAGGAGGAATAAAGGATCGTGTCGTCGGTGCCGAGAAACTGCGACAGGGCCGTTTCCAACTGCTTGTGCGGCTGCTGAGTGCCACAGATGAACCGCACGCTGGCCATGCCGTAGCCCCAGTGGCGAAGCCCCTCGGCCGCCGCTTCGCAAACCTCGGGGTGCGCGGCCAGGCCCAGGTAATTGTTCGCGCACATGTTCAGCAATCCCGCCTGCGAGCCCACGCTTACGCGTGCTTGCTGCGGCGAGCTGATCACGCGTTCCGTTTTGAACAGGCCGTCGTCGCGAATCTGCTGCAACTGGCCGTCGAGATGCTGTTGAAAGCGCGCGTAGGACATGGCGATCAATCTTCCTTCCAAGAGAGCACAACTTTGCCCGACTCACCAGAGCGCATGGCGGCAAAGCCTTTTTCGAACTCTTGATAAGAGAAGCGGTGCGTGATGAGCGGGCTAATATCCAGCCCGGACTGGATCATCACCGTCATCTTGTACCAGGTTTCGTACATTTCGCGGCCATAGATGCCGTGGATCGTGAGCATGTTGAAGATGACCGTCGACCAGTCGATGGCCATTTCGGCCGCCGGGATTCCGAGCATGGCGATCTTGCCGCCGTGGCACATGTTGGCCAACATGTCGCGGAAAGCCGACGGATTGCCCGACATTTCCAGCCCGACGTCAAAGCCTTCTTTCATGTCCAGCTCGCGGGCGGTTGCGGCAATCGATTGCTGCTGGACGTTGACGGCTCGCGTCACTCCCATTTTTCGCGCCAGTTCGAGCCGGTACGGATTCACATCCGTGATCACCACGAAGCGGGCGCCGGCGTGCCGTGCGACAGCGGCGGCCATGATGCCGATCGGCCCGGCCCCGGTGATGAGCACGTCTTCGCCCAGCACGTTGAACTGCAACGCCGTGTGTACGGCGTTGCCCAGCGGATCGAAGATCGCTTGCACGTCGCGCGCAATGGCCGCGTGATGAACCCAGACGTTGGTCATCGGCAGCGCCAGGTATTCGGCAAAAGCCCCGGGCCGCTGCACGCCGATGCCCTTGGTGTCCTTGCACAAGTGGCGGCGACCGGCCAGGCAGTTGCGGCAACGCCCGCACACGACGTGGCCTTCGCCGCTGACGATTTCGCCCGCATGAAAATCGCGGACGTTGCTCCCCACCTCGACGATCCGCCCCACGAATTCGTGCCCGATCACCAGCGGCACGGGAATGGTCTTCTGCGCCCAGGCATCCCAGTTGTAGATATGCACGTCGGTGCCGCAGATGCCGGTTCGCAGCACCTCGACCAGCACGTCGTTGATGCCAATCTCGGGAAGGGGCACGTCTTCCAGCCACAGCCCGGGCTCGGCCTGCTTTTTCACCAGCGCTTTCATCGTTCGCATCGGGCGTCTCGGACTGGGGGAATCGCAGCGTCTTGCCACAAGGTATCAGAGTCGCGGGGGGGCGCCGACAGCCCCGCTGGCGCTAAACGCGGGTTGAGTTACGTACCTTGGGTATCGCCCAGCCAGCCGAAAGCGCCACTTGGCCCTCAGCGCTGAACATCGAGCCCGTGAGCGGGCCCGTGCTGTCGGCGAAACTTCCCTGGCGTCGTGCGTCCCGGGCACCTCGACCGACCGAACCTGAGGGTGGCCGATTTTCTTGCCCGCCCGTGCCTGGAGGCGATACGATGCAGCCGGACAAATGTACTAAGGATCGAACGAAAAATAACTTCCGTTTTTGCCGGCCCCTCTCCCTGCCCTCTCCCGCAAGGGGCGAGGGGTTTGCGGAGAAGTTATTTTTCGTTCGATCCTAAATGTCGGCCGTCGATGCTTCTGAACCGCGATCGGCTTTGGCACCCGTGCGCCAGGGGCCGTCCGTCGCTGTCTCGTGCTCCAAGGAGTCGATCGCGTTATGTCGAGTTTCTATTCGCTGCTACTGGTCGCACTGGGTGCGTTGCCGTCTCCCGCAACGTCCTCGCCGGTCACTTACTCGCAACACGTCGCGCCGATTCTCTGGAAGCACTGCGCCGGGTGCCATCGGCCGGGCGAGGTCGGGCCGTTTTCCCTGCTGAAGTACGAAGACGCTGCCAAGCGAGCCAACTTCTTGGCCTCGATCACTGCCGAGCGTCGCATGCCGCCTTGGAAAGCCGCCGAAGGCTACGGCCAGTTCGCCGACGAGCACCGCTTGACTCCACAAGAAATCGACCTGATCGGCCGTTGGGCCGCCGGTGGTGCATCGCAAGGCAACCCTGCCGACCTGCCCCAGCCGCCAGAGTTCGTCGACGGTTGGCAACTAGGCGAGCCCGATCTGGTGCTGGAAATGCCGGCAGAGTTCACGGTCCCGGCCGGCGGCAGCGACATCTACCAGTGCTTCGTCATTCCGATTCCGATTGAAGAGAACAAGACGGTCTCGGCCGTCGAGTTCCGACCCGGTAATCGACGCGTCGTCCACCACGGCATCCTGTACCTCGACTCCAGCGGCGCGGCCCGGGCCAAGGACGCGAAGGAGCCGGGGCAGGGCTACCGCAGCTTCGGCGGCCCGGGCATCTTGCCCACCGGCGGCCTCGGTGGCTGGGCCCCGGGCGCGACGACGACGAAGAAGCTGCCAGAGGGCGTCGGCAAGTACCTGCGAAAAGGTTGTGATCTCGTCATGCAGATTCACTACCATCCGACCGGCAAGGTCGAGAAGGATCGCTCGCGCGTCGGCATCTACTTCGCCAAGACCGATGCCAAAACGCTGCTCGGTGGCCTCTCGATCATGAGCAGGGGGTTGAACATTCCGGCCGGTGCGGCCAAGCATCGTGTGACGGCCCGCTGCGAACCGCTGCCTGTCGACATCAACGCCCTGGCCGTCTTTCCGCATATGCACCTGCTCGGCCGGCAGATGAAGGTGTATGCGCAGACTCCCGACGGCAAGCAACTGCCGATGGTGTGGGTCACCGATTGGGACTTTAACTGGCAGGGTTCCTACGTCTTCGCCCAGCCGCTGCGCATTCCCAAAGGCTCGATCATTCGGGTCGAAGCGGATTACGACAACTCGGAGAACAATCCGCACAATCCGAACTCGCCGCCGAAACTGGTCACCTGGGGCGAAGCCACCACCGACGAGATGTGCCTGCTCACCTGCGTGCTCGTTACCGACACCATGGACGATCTACGCCGGATCGTGAAAATGCGAGACGGCTGGCTGGGCGCCGCTCTCGCGGGCGGGGCAAATATCGACGACATCGACGCCTTGACGAAAACCGTCTCGATCTCGCCCGACGAGCCGCTGGTCTCAAGAATTCTGGAACAGGTGCTCAACGGCGGATTCAAGATTCCCGCCCCGGCGAAAGGACAACTCGGCCAATTCGACAAAAATGGCGACGGTCGCATGGATCGCGCCGAATTCGATGTGACACCCAGCGCGGTCCAAAAACTGATTCGCGAGACGGCCAAGGGCCACATCCGTGAAGAGCTGGCCCGGTTGAAGAAGTGACTGACACGCCGGACGAAGCTGTGAGGCTCGGCGTGCGTCGTCATCCAGATTAAAAGGTTCTCGTAGGATCGACCGAAAAATAACTTCGGTTTTTCCCGGCCCCTCACCCTGCCCTCTCCCGCAAGGGGAGAGGAGTTTGCGGAGAAGTTATTTTTCGGTCGATCCCTACCTGCTTCGGTCAGCGTCAATGGCGCTGGTTCGTGCCGTCAGGCTCCTGGAAATCGGCCGCGATTGCGCGGACGCTTGAGCCTTTTTTCATCACCTGCTTCAAGAGCGTTTGCAGGCGCTCGACGACTTGCGGGCGCCCCCCGTAGACGTTCGTCATTTCGCGGGGGTCGGCGAGGATGTCGTAGAGCTGGCCGGGGGGCGCGCCTGGCTGGAGCTGGCCATCGCTCGTGTAGTCGCTATTTTGCCAGCCACGGTTCCAGAGCTGGAGCCAGGGATAAGTGTCACTGGTTGTAAGCCCGCCGGAGCCGTGCTTGGGATAGAACACCCAGCGGCCCACGCGAATCCCCTGACCGGCGGTGCCGATGATCGTGGCCAGCGGGCGGAGCGGTTTCTGGTGCGGCGCGTCCAAGAGGGCCGGCGAAACGTCGAGGCTGTCGATCGCTTCGTTCGGAGAAAGTTTGCGGCCCTGAATCGTGGCCACGCTGGCCAACATGTCCGTCAGCGCGATGAACTCGTCGCACTTCGTCGCGGCCGGCACATGGCCCGGCCAGCGGACGAGGAACGGGACGCGATGCCCGCCTTCCCAGACGTCGGTCTTCTGGCCCAGCAATTCGCCGTTGGCAAGGTGACCGGCTCGCACTGCGTCACGATGCAGCACGCCGCCGTTGTCGCTGGTAAAAATCACGAGGGTCCGCTCGGACAGCTTCAGCTCGTCGAGCTTGTCGAGCACCTGCCCTACGGACCAGTCGAGCTCTTGGATGTAATCGCCATAGACGCCGGCCGAGCTCGAACCCTGGAAGCGCTTGCCTGGCGTGAGCGGGACATGGACGTTGATCATGCCGTAATAGAGCAGGAACGGGCGAGCGCGATGCTCGTCGATGAACTTGACGGCCTTTTGCGTGTGTAACTCGCACAGATCCTCATGGACAACGAGCGCCGAGCGCCCGCCCGAAAGGACGCCGAAGATGTGACGGGCATCGGGCGGGAGAATGCGGATCGGATCGTCGGGCGACAGGCCGACCACGTGATGACCGTCCACGAGCACCTGCGGCGGTTCGTTGTGCGTCATGGCGGTGCCAAAAAACGAGTCGAAGCCGCACTCGAGCGGGCCGGGCTTCAGCTCGCCGTTCCAGTCGGGCTCGCCGACGCCGTAGCCCAGGTGCCACTTTCCCACCAGGCCCGTGGCGTATCCAGCTTCGCGGCAGATCGAGGCCAGCGTGGTCGAGCCGGGATCGACCAGGCAATCGCGATTCCACTTGCGGCCGATGCGGTAGTATTCGCGGCCGGTCATCAAGGCGTAGCGCGTCGGCGTGCAGACGGCGGCCGGGGCATGGGCATCGGTGAACAGCCGGCCCTCGCGGGCCAGCCGATCGACGTTGGGCGTCGCCACCTTTGTTGCTCCATAACAACCCAGGTCGCGATAGCCCAGATCGTCGGCAACTATTAGTACGATATTGGGTCTACACGGCTTTTCGCCTAAATTATCGGCAAAAACGTGGCATATACCTAGGGAAAGGTTAGCTGCTACAATGATGAGTGTAGTAATTATATGTAGCAATCGACCTAGTAAAAAATGGGGGCGTGGTCGCGCGGGCTGTTCTGACTGAGTCGGCATGGCATCTCTCGCGGCAGCATCACGTCTGAAAACGCGGCTTTCGGCCGCAGGTCGTCCTGCGGTGCGAACCATTGCAATATCGCCGGCCCTTCGGAGCCGGTCAACTTCTTAACGGTTAACGGAATCGAAGTATGGGACGACCCCGCAAACAACGACGCAGCCCGCACGGTTCGGCTTGGCACTGGAAGCAGACCGATTGCTGGTACTACACCCTGCCGGGCACCACGAAACGGGTGGCCTTGTTCGATGAGAAAGGGGCCCGGATTCGTGGCATCGAGAATCGAGAGGTCGCCGAGCATGCCCTTGCCCGTGCCAAGCTATCGGGCGAGATGTCGGGACACGCGCCGGCCCGCGACCAGGATTGGGTCGTGGCTCGCGTTTGCTGCGAGTATCTCCAGTATTGCGAACGGAGCGTGACGGCCGGTTCGATGAGCCGTGGCCACCGCGATCAGTCGACCTCATTCCTGAACGATCTGTGCGTCTACTGCGGCGCGTTGCCGGTAAAGGAACTCAAGAAGAGTCATGTCCAGACATGGATCGACGGCCACGCCGGTTGGCGCTCGGTGGCGACCCATCGGAGCGTGATCGCGATCGTTTTGGCAGCGTTCAATCGGGCCGAAGAGATGTTCGACGTCCCGAATCCGCTCAAGGGCCTGAAGAAGCCGCAGTCGCAACCGCGCCTGCAATCGTTCTCGCCCGAGGACGAGCAGTCGCTCTACGAAGCGACCGAAGAGTGTTTTCGCAACTTCTTGTTCGCTGCGATCCATACCGGCCTGCGGCCGTACTGCGAACTGGCAAAGCTGACGGCCGATCAAGTTGAAGTGACCGACCGCGGGATGATGTGGCGTGTCTACTCGTCGAAGACGAAGAAGACACGCAAGATTCCGGTTCATGCGGACGTGGCGAAGCTCGTTCGCCGCCTGATGGCCACGGCCCCAATGGGTTCGGGCAAGCCGCTGTTTCGCAATACCAAAGGCGAACGCTGGAAACGGATGACCGGCGTCGTACGGTTCCTGGCCATCAAGAAAAAGCTTGGCTGGGATCTGGATCCGGTGAAGAGCAAGTATTCCAGCTACACCTGTAGGCACACTTACGTGCATCGCATGCTCTCGGGCTACTGGAACGGCGGTGTCGGCTGTTCGATCGAGACGCTGGCCGAACTGATCGGCGACACGCCGAAGGTGGCTTACGACCACTACGGTAAGGAATGGTCGAAGAGTTACGCCGAACCGCTGTGGGCGGCGATCGGCGTGAGTTCGCAGGTCAAGTCGAAGACCGCTTCCACGCGAAGCAAGGCTTCAGGAGCGATTCGTCGCAAGAAGGCTCGATAGCCGGCATCTGGAGAATCAATGGTGGCCGAAAACAAAACCACACGACGACAACGGCGCGGCTCTGCATGGTACTGGAAGCAGACCGACTGCTGGTATCACACGCCGCAGGGAACAAAACGCCGCGAACCGCTTGTCGATGAAAACGGTAAGCGGATTCGCGGCGCCGAAAACAAGCAAGCGGCTGGTTTGGCGTTGGCTCGCGTTCGACTGAAGCAAGGATTATCGCCACCGCCAGAGGAATCCAGCCCTCCGGCAGTGGCGAAAGTCTGGTCGGTCGCGTCGGTCTGTTCGGAATACCTTGCGCATTGCGAGCGGGCAGTGGCGGCGGGGCGGATGCATCCGGAGCATCGCCTCGGGGTGATTCGCTATCTCAACGAGCTCTGTCGGTATTGCGGCGCGCTGTCCGTGACGGAGTTGAAGCGCGGCTACGTCAGCGGCTGGGTCGATAGCCAACCGACGTGGCGTTCGCCCGCCACGCGCCGCGATGTGATCGCGATCGTCTTGGCGGCCTTCAACCACGTCCGGAATGAGCACGGCGTTCGCAACCCGCTCCAAGGGTTGAAGAAACCGCCGCCTCGCCCCCGCTTGCAGTCGATTGCGCCCGAAGATGAGCCGTTGCTGTACGGTGTGACCGATCAGGCGTTCCGCGACTTCCTGTTCGCTGCGATCCACACTGGCCTGCGGCCGTTCTGCGAATTGGCGAAGCTGACGGCCGAACACGTCGAAGAGACGCCCCGCGGCATGATGTGGCGCGTCTACTCGTCGAAAACGAAGAAGACTCGCAAGATCCCGGTCCGACCCGAGGTTGCGAAGCTCGTGCGAAAGCTGATGCGAACCGCGCCGCTGCGAAGCGGCTTGCCGATCTTTCGCAACGCCCAGGGAAAGTCCTGGAGGAAGGTCACCGGCGTCGGCCGCTTCTTGGCGATCAAGCGCAAGCTCGGCTGGGACCAGGACGAAGTGCGCAAGAAGTATTCGTGCTACGCCTGCCGGCATACGTTCGCTCACCGGATGCTCTCGGGCTATTGGAACGGCGGTGGCGGCTGTTCAATCGAAGTCTTGGCCGAGTTACTCGGGAATACGCCGAAAACGGCCTTTGACCATTACGGCAAGGAGTGGGGCCGACATTATCAGGAACCGCTTTGGGCGGCCATCGGATCCGCAGGAGCATAAAACCAAGCTCGCGGGCTTCTGTCGGCAAACGGTGGCCCCCCCGGCAACATGCCAGATGCTCAGCGAAGCAGCTCCGGGAGCCCGACTCTCAAGACGGACGCGATCAGGCGCAGATTCAGAATGGAGATGTTCCGCTCGCCGCGTTCTACGGACCCGATGAAGGTCCTGTGCAGATTGCACTTTTGAGCCAAGTCTTCCTGCGTCCAGCCTCTGTCCAGGCGGACTTCGCGAATGCGGTTGCCCAAATCTCGGAGAAATCGCTTGTCGGCAAGGCTCGTCATGATTGACAAGCAATTTGCCCGATCGCATGATGCGTTTAAGTAGCATTTGCGGGTCGATCGGCAAAACGTCCCAGGCGGGGTGGTTCGGATCAGACGGCGTGGTCCGCCATCGATTATCCCGGAGACTTATTCATGTTCGGCTGGTTTCGGTACCGTCGATTCTTGCAGCAACACCTTGCTGTCTTCGGCGAATCGGG
>DATCFX010000700.1:0-1487 GCA_036509275.1 Pirellulales bacterium
CGCGCACAGCGAGCTCTTTGCCCCGGCCGGCTATCCGTGGCAGCAGGGCGCCGGCCCCTGGCTGGCCCAGCGCGTGCGATTGGCGGCCCAAATCAAGCCCTCCATGCACCTGGCGCTCGCCATGCAGGACGGCACGCCGGAAGACGAACCGGTGCTGGTGCGCGGCAATTCGAGCACGCCGGGCGAACGGGTGCCGCGCCGTTTTCTGGAAGCCATCGCCGGAGGCGACCAACCGCCGATTACGCATGGCAGCGGGCGGCTCGAACTGGCCGAGCGGCTGCTCGACCCGGGCAACCCGTTCATCACCCGTGTGATCGTCAACCGGCTGTGGCACCACTTGTTCGGCCGGGGCATCGTGGCCAGCGTCGATAATTTCGGCGTGCTCGGCGAGCGGCCGACGCATCCGGAACTACTCGATTACCTGGCCGATCGGCTGCCGCGCGAAGGCTGGTCGCTCAAGCGGATGATCAAACGGCTAGTGCTCACCGAGACCTATCGCATGACCAGCCGGCCGGCTGATGCCCGGGCCGAAGCGGCGGATCCGAAAAACGCGCTGTGGCATCGCATGCCGCTGCGGCGGCTCGAGGCCGAGAGCCTGCGCGACGCGATGCTGGCCGTGGCCGGGACGCTCAAGCCCGAGCTGGGCGGCCCGAGCGTGCCGGCGCATCTGTCGGCGTTTCTCACCGGTCGCGGCCGCCCGGCCAGCGGCCCATTGGATGGCGCGGGCCGGCGGAGCATTTACATCGGCGTGCGGCGGAATTTCATTCCGGCCATGATGCTCACGTTCGATATGCCGGTTCCGTTTGCCACCGTCGGCCGGCGCAGCATCTCGAACGTGCCGGCGCAGGCCCTGATCCTGATGAACGATCCGTTTGTCATCGCGCAGGCCCGAGCCTGGTCGCAGCGGCTGCTGGCCGAGTCCGCGGCGGGCGAGCCGCGCGTCGAGCGCATGTACCTGGACGCCTTCAGCCGACAGCCGACTGCCGACGAGCGACAGCAGGCCCTGGACTTCGTGGCCGAGCAGGCAAAGCTCAACTCCGCCCGCGAGGCCGCGCCGGCGGCCGAAGCGCACGCCTGGGCCGACTTGTGCCACGTGATGTTCAATCTGAAGGAGTTTGTGTTTGTGGAGTAGGGGGGACGAAGTGCAGAGTGACAAGTGAAAAGTGAAAAGTGAAAAGTATGCAGCACTGCGGTCGATATAGTCCGGCTCCGGTTTCGCGACGCGAAATGTTGATGCGCTGCGCGCATGGGTTTGGCGCGGTGGCGCTGACGGCTTTGCTGGCTGATGAGGCATCGGCCGCGGGCGGCGGTCCGCTGGCTCCGCGGCCGACGCATTTTGCGGCCAAGGCGAGGCGCGTGATTTTTTTGTATATGGACGGCGGCCCGTCGCAGGTCGATACGTTCGATCCTAAGCCGCGGCTGGACCGGGAACACGGCAAGCCGTTTCCCGCCCGGATCGAGGCCACGCAGTTCAACAACGTCGGCAA
>DATCFX010000701.1:0-5190 GCA_036509275.1 Pirellulales bacterium
TCCGGCCGCTGCTGGCCACCGGCCCCGCCCGAGCCATGCCGGCCACCCCCGCCCGCCCCGCCGCGTCGGCCGGCTGGCTGGCTTTCCATGCCGAAGGCGCTGCCATACAGGCCCACACTCTCCGACGAGCCGCGCCGGGCGCTGTATCCGCCGCGGCCCTGTCCCAGGCCATCGGCGCCGCTGCCGAGGCCCATATCAGCCAGCAGTTGGCTGAGCGTGTTGCCCAGTGCTGCCGACAAGCCGGGCGAGAATTTCAAACACTGCCGGCCGGCCCCGCTCATGCCTTGGCATTTCGCGAGAAATCGCTCCAGGATATCGGCGGCCGCTTTCGCGCGAGCATGGGCTTTCGTGCCGGCGAATTCGGCCAGTGCCGCTTCGGCTTCGGCCATCGTGACCACCGCGTCGCTGGCCCGGACCTTGGCGACAAAGTCCTCGGCCGTGGAACGCAGCTCGGAAAACTCGGGCCGCTCGGGCAGCCGGGCCACGTGCTCGTCGATGTCGTTGAGCAGTTCGTCCAGGTCGTCGCGAAGCTGACGCTGCTCGCTCTCCAGGTCGCGCATGCGGACTTTGGCTGCCGGCGAATCTTCGCCGTCGCTGCCGCGCAAAGCCGCCGCCCGCTCGGCCAGGTCGCGCTGTCGCCGGTAGAGCTCGACAAACCGCGCCTGGTCGGCCACGAGCGGAAACACCAGCTCCAGGTGCTCAAGCGGCTCGACGTCTTCCTGCTGCAAGTCGCGGTCGGCGCCAGCGAGTTGCTCCAAGCATTCAGCCAGCGCCTGGCGGGCCGAGGGTGGGCCTTTGCCACGCAGGCGTTCGAGCCGGCCGGCCGCCTTGTCCAGCGAATCGGCCAGACGCGACAAATGCTGCGAAAATTTCTGATCGACGTCGTAGGGGAGCGGTTTGGCCGCGGATTGGCGCAAGGCCTGCGCCTCGTCGCGAATACGCTGCTCGAGCCGTTGAAGTTCGGCGGCGGCCTCGGCGGCGGCTAGCTTGTCGCCGGATTTGAGCTTCTTTTTCAGTCCCTCGGCCTGCTCGCGCAGGGCATCGATGCGCCGCTGGGCTTCGCGGTATTTCGACATCAGCATTTCGAGGTTGTAGCGGGTCTGCAACGTCCGCTCGAAATCCTCCTGCGAAACAATCTGCAAGGTGACCACCGAGCTTTCCGAGCCTTTGGCGCCGGCCGGATCGTTGTCTTCGACCCGGGCAAACAACTTGATCACGTCGCCAGGCACCAGGCCATACGCCGCCAGCGGCAGTTGCAGCCCAAGATCGGCGCGGCGAGGAGCGGACACCGCCAGCGGCAGGTTCATCGGCAGCGGCCGCGAGTCGTTGAGGCTGCGGAACAACTGGAGCCGCGAGATGCCGTAATCGTCTTCGGCCGACACGCTCACCGGCACCGAAACCTCGGGCGTGGCCAGCGACATGGGCGCAGGCTCCAGGATCCGCACCAGCGGCCGCTGATCTTCCAGCAAGCGGATCGTGCCGGCAAACGTCTCCGGCGAGCGCTGGCCGTCGACGTCGGTGACCGTCAGCGCGAACTTGCCGGCGGCGCGGATCACGAAGCGGCCCGCGACCTGCCGGGCACCGGCCCCGATCGGCTGCATGGCGATCTCGCTGCGCTGGCCGCCGGCAGTGAGCAGCAGCGTGCCGCTGGCCAAGGGCCGGTTGCTCGACGCGGTGATGCGCACATCGGTTCCCGGCAATCCGGCCAGGCCGTCGCCCGGCAGCGGGCCCTCGTAGGCAGACTGATTCGTATAAGCCGGCGACTTGACGACGAAGCGCACCTGCTCGATTTGCGGCGCGGTCGCGATCTTGATCCGATAGCGGCGGCTGCGAGCGCTGCCGGCGCGGATGAAGTACGAGGCTGGCTGGCGAAGATCGGTGAGCGTCGCCTGCCACGCGTCGCCGGATGCGGAGAACATGGGCAGCGATTCCTCGCCGGCCGCGGACGTCGCCAAGACCAGCTCGACGCGCTCGACCGGCGCCCCGGAGGTCGTCACGCTCACATCCAAGCCCGAGCCGTAGACGACACGCGCGTCGCCCGGCCGGACCTCGAACTTCACCCGCGCAAACGGCGGCGTGTCGCCATAGGGATCGACGAATCGCTGCCACTGAGTGGCCGCCAGATCTTGCAAGAGCAACCCTGGCAGCACGATCACGGCGGCCAGCCCGGAAAACACTCCCAGCGAAACGCCCAGCGGCCGGGCCGGAACCACTTCGCCGGTGCGCGTTCCGGCGGCCACGCGGGCTGCCTGGTCGACGGCCAGCATGGCCAGGCCTTGCGTGGCGGACGACGCGGCGCTGGGGCCGATGCTTAATTCCAGGCCGGACAGGACTTGCCCGCCGCTGGCGGCCACCCGATCCAGCCGCCGCGCGAGCGCCTCTTGCCGGCTTTTCGAGCGCGCGGCGATCATGGCCGCGGTCAGCACCACCACGGCCAGCGCGAGGGCACACCACCAGGCGGCGACGCGTGCTGCCGGCGAGAGTTCCCAGAGCAAGTCGAGCCAGGCCCAGCCGAGTAGCACGACCACCGCGGCCGAAACGGCCCACACCGCGCCGGCCGTGCCCGCAATCAGCAGCAATCGCCGCCGTAGCTCGCCGAGCCGTTGTCGCAACAAACTGGATCCCATCCCGATCACTCCGAAGTTAAACCAGGCCACCCCGGCGGCGAACGGCCCAGGTGGTCGTCCAGGCCAGGCAAATCGCCGCCAGCATCCACCAGCGGTCCCAGGCCGTTTCGCTGCGCACGCGATCGGCCCGATTGCGGCCGAACTGCGCGTCGAAGTCTTGCGCGACTTGGCCCGCGTCGGCCGATCGTAGCACCTGGCCGCCGCTGTCGGCGGCGATCTTGGCCATCAGGTCGGGGCGGGCCGCCAGTTCGACGCGCTCGGCCAGATTGCGGCGGACGTCGAACGTCGTGCGCTCGCCGCTGGCCTCCTTTGCGCCGCCGACGATCCTCGCCTCGTAGCGTCCCTCGGCCAGCGGGCCGAATACGACGCGGAACATTCGCGGCTCATCGGGCGAGGCCACCGGCGTGAATTCCCGCGCCGCCGGCTGATCGGATTTCGTGAGCACAATCCGCGGCGGTTCCTGGCGCGCCGCCGCATCGCTCACCAGCAGCGTGGCGGTCGCCGGTTCGTTGACGCTGAAGCAAACCTTGTCGGGACGTAGCGAGCGCTGTTCGCCGGGCAACAAGCCGGCATGCGACACGAGCCAGCGCACCAGGCTTTGCCACAATGCCGCGTACAACTGTTCGTGCTGCTGCTGTTGCGGAGCCAGGAAAGCCCAGCGCCACATGCCGGCTCCCTCGACGACCACCGTGCGGCCGCTGCCAAATGGCTGATACGTGATGACCGGTTGGCCCGGCGCCGCACCATCGGCCGCAGCGGCTGCCAGCACCACGGCCAACGGTTTGCGATCGTCGCGCTGGCTGGCGGTGGCCAGGGTGGGCAATTGCGACAACGCGTCGTCGCCGCTGCCTTCTCCGGCCGCCGAGAGCCACGCCAATTGCTTGCCCGCCTCCGTCCAACGCACGTGGAAACGCGACTCGCGGCCGGGCGTCCAGCGCACCGGCAGCACGGGGCTGAGCACCTGGCTGACGCGCGATTCGGGTGCGCCGCGAAAACAAACCAGCGATCCGCCGGTGGCTGAGACCCATTTCCGCAGCCTGGCCACCGTGGCATCGTTCAAAAAGACGTCGGTATCGCGGCCCAGCACGATCATCTGAAACTGGTCCAACGATTGAAGCGTATCGGGCAGGCCCTGCTCGGTGTGGACAATCCGCCACGATTCGGCGCGCGGCGCGGTCGATCCGGTCGCCGAGCGTCCGAACGTCTGTTCGAGCACCCGATCTTCGGTCATCCGCACGAGGCTCACCAGCTCCAGCGACGGATCGGCCGCCAGCGTTCGCACCAGGAACCGGCTGTCCCAGTACGGTTTGCCTTCCAACAGCAGCACGCGAATCGGCTCGTCGACCACGCGCAACAGCAACGTCGCCCGATTGTTCACGGCCGTGACTTCGCCGGCTGCCGCGTCGGCCGAGATCTCGAAGCGATACAAGCCGGGGGTCTTGCGGGAAACATCGAACGTGACTTCGGTATCCCGCTTCGTCGACAAGACCAAATCGCGGCTCTCCAGCGACCGGCCATTTTCCGACAGTTTGAGCCTGGTGCGGGCACCGGCCAGCCCGTGTTGGGCCAGCAGCACGTGGACCTGTACCTGCTGGCCGACGAAGGCGAGTTCCTGCGGCGAGCGCAGCTCGACGTCGAGGTCGCGTGCGGCGGTGGATCCGCCAACCGTGCTGGTGTAGATCGGCGCAGCCAGCGCCTTGGACCGCTGGACGCTGGCGAGCACGGCGGCGGTGCCGGCGACATTGTCGATGCCGTCGCTCACCAGCACGAGCGCCTGGCCCTGCGGCCGATCGTCGTCGAGCGCTTCGCGAATCGATCGCGCGAGATTGGTCGTTTCTCCGTCGGGACGCTCGGCCGAAAGTTGCTGGGCGTCGGCCGCGCTGGTCTGGCCGGCGAAGGTCTCGAGACGGACTTCGTAGCGGCGTCCCAGATCATCGGCCAGTTGTAACGCAAACTGCCGGCCGGCCGCATAGCGCGTGACGCCACGCGGGCCATCGGGCGTGGCCATGCTCGCCGAATTGTCGAGCAGGATCGTGACCAGCGGTTTGCCGGCCGGCGGCGGCAGCCGCTCGAGCCAGGTGGGGTTGAGCAGCAATGCCAGGGGCGCGGCGATCGCCAGCGTCATCAGCCCCAGCATGGCTAGCCAACGCGTGCGTGCCAGCCGGCGGCGGCTGTCGATGGCGTACCAGAGCAGCAGTCCGGCCGCCGCCAGGGCGAGCAGCACCCACCACGCCAGCGGCACCAGCGGCGCGAAGATCAACGACGCGACAAGGGCGCCGTGTCGCTCGCTGGGCGCTGCTGGACAAGCCAGCGGTGGCACCCCGGCCGGTTGATCGTTTTGCGCTGCGTCCATCGAAAGTGCCTGATTAAGTCCGGAACGCGCTAAGTACCACGATTTCGCCCAACATGCAGCCGACGCAGCCGACCAGCAGCCAGGTCCAGAGCGTGTCGCGATGGTCCTGCGGTTGGTTGACCGAGCGGTAGCGCACGTCGCGCCCGCCGGCGAGCCGCTGCTGGAAGACCTCGGGCGGCAAAGGCCGCAAATCGCTTTCTTCGCTGGGGA
>DATCFX010000702.1:0-5686 GCA_036509275.1 Pirellulales bacterium
GGGCTTTTGGGATTTGATGGTTTCGGTGGAATTGCCCGGGTTGCCGTCGACAAACTGCAGAATCCATTTTTGCAAATACCTCTGCATATCGTCGCGTTCCTTGAACGAGCCGATTTTGTCGCGGACGATGCACTTCAAATAGTGCGCGAAGCGGCAGGTGGCGAACAAGTAGGGCAAGCGCGCCGCCAGGTTGGCGTTGGACGTCGCATCGGCATCTTCGTACTGTGCCGGCTTCTGCAGGGACTGCGCGCCGATGAAGGCGGCGAAGTCCGAGTTTTTGCGGTGGACCAGCGGCATGAAGCCGTTCTTGGCCAATTCGGCCTCGCGGCGATCGCTGATAGCGATTTCCACGGGGCATTTCATGTCCACGCCGCCGTCGTCGGTGGGGAAGGTGTGGCAGGGCAGCCCTTCGACCGCGCCGCCCGACTCGATGCCGCGAATCCGCGAACACCAACCAAAGGCCTTGAACGACTGGTTGATGTTCGTGGCCATGGCGTAGGCCGAATTGGCCCAGGTGTACTTGCTGTGATCGGCCGCGCCGGTTTCTTCCTCGAAATCGAAGTCCTCGACCGGGTTGGTCTTCGCGCCGTACGGCAGCCGCGACAGGAACCGCGGCATGCACAGGCCGATGTAACGGGCGTCTTCCGACTCGCGCAACGAGCGCCAAGCCGCGTACTCGGCCGTGCCGAAGATCTTGGTCAGATCGCGCGGATTGGCCAACTCGCGCCACGACTCCATCTGCATCAGCGTCGGTTCGGCCCCCGCGATAAAGGGCGCATGCGCCGCCGCCGCGATCTGGGCCATGCCCGACAGCAACTCCACGTCCGGCGGGCTGTGGTCGAAATGGTAATCGCCCACCAGGCAGCCGTAGGGCTCGCCGCCGAACTGGCCGAACTCTTCCTCGTACATTTTCTTGAACAGGGGGCTTTGGTCCCAAGCCGTGCCCTTGAACTTCTTGACCGTCTTGGCGAGGTCCTTCTTCGAGATGTTCAAGACGCGAAGCTTGAGCATCTCGTCGGTTTCGGTGTGCGTGACCAGGTGGTGCAGGCCGCGCCAGGCACCTTCCAACTTCTGGAAGTCGGCATGGTGCAGAATGTGGTTGATCTGCTCGGTGAGCTTGCGATCGATGGCGGCAATCGTGGCCCCGATCGACTTGATCGCGTCGTCGGAGATGACGGCCGTGTCTTTGAGCACGAACTCGGCCAGCGTCTTGACCGCCGTTTCGACCGCCGCCTGGGCCTGGTCGGTCTTGGGCTTGAACTCCTTTTTCAGCAGGGCGCTGAAATCGCCCATCTCGACGGTTGCACCTTCGGGCTGGGATTGGACGCCTTCTGCTTCAGCCATTGGTCGCCTCCTCGCTAGTTTGGCCCGCGTCAGGCTTGGGCGCCGAAGCCAAGGCCTGCAGCAGTGTGGGGTCATTCATGATCTTGGCCATCAAATCTTCCGCTCCGGACTTGCCGTCCATATAGCTCAGCAGGTTCGAAAGCTGAGTGCGGGCCTCGAGCAGCTTGGCCAACGGCTCGACCTTGCGTGCAATGGCGCCGGGAGAAAAGTCGTCCATACTCTCGAACGTGACATCCAGGCTCAGGTTTCCCTCGCCCGTCAGCGTGTTGGGCACCTGGAAGGCGACGCGCGGCTTCATGGCCTTGAGCCGATCGTCGAAGTTGTCGACGTCAATTTCCAGAAACTTGCGGTCGGCGACCGCTGGCAGGGCCTCGGCCGGGGAGCCCGACAGGTCGGCCATAATGCCCATCACGAAGGGGAGTTGCACCTTTTTCTCGGAGCCGTAAACCTCCACGTCGTATTCGATCTGGACTCGCGGCGCACGGTTGCGGGCGATGAACTTTTGGCTGCTTTGTTTGGCCACGAGACCCTCCGTTTGATAGTGACAAAACTGGACCTATCCCGGCCACGCGCCGACCGACGCCAGGCCGGTATCATAATGTCATCCCCCCGGTTTGCCCAGCCGAGGGGCGGCTTCCGCCACAGGACTATTTCAATCTAGGTTTCTTCTCCGCTTTCCGCGCCGCCGGGGCCACCGATCGTTTCGGCCTGATCGATGCCCGCCGGTGCCAAATCACGCAAAATATCCATGAAGCTGGCCGATGTGAGCCGCTTGGCGCGCCGCAAGAGCAAGGGAATCGGGCTCGACGGTTCGTGGCGGGCATAATACAGGCAAATCCGGTCGAGCATCCGCACGACGTCCTCGCGCGAATTGATCTCGCCATCGGCCGCTGCCGCCTTGGCCGCCGGCACATCGCCGCCTGCTGCTGTATCGGCAGCGGTTTCATCCGAGCCGGCCGATACTCCCAGCCGCAATAACTGCTGATCCAACACCCCTTGCATTCGCACCAGCGGCTCGGCGAGCGGGCCGAACTGGAGGCCGTCAGCCGCTCCGACCCGCTCGTTGAACGCGGCCATAATGTGCCGCGCCGCCGCCACCCCGCCCTGAACGCGAGCGGCCAACTGCTGGAGCTCAGCCGGATCGCTGTCGGAAAACGCCGCTTCGATCGCACCGGTCGTGGGGGGGCTGGCCATCCCCGCCGGAGCCGGCGTGTCCCCCTCGGCAATCATCACGTCGCGCAGCGAGAATCGCCCGTGAGCACGCGAGCTGACCAGCGGTGCTCGCAGCAAAAAGTTCAGCGTGGCGCTGGGATCTGCTAGCGCCGCCAGCGTGTTGGCCCGCAGGACCGGATCGTTGTTGTCTTCGGGATCGAGTTGCGGGTGCAGCGTGTCCCAGTAGCGATCGATCCATTCGGCTAACATCCACAGCGCCTCGCAGAAGACGGAGACGCCGGTCGTGCTCAGCGTGGCTCGGGCCAGTTCGACGGCCACACGCAGATCCTTGCTGCGCCCCATCAGCGCCAGGGCGTGCTCCTGCATCTCGCGCCAGTTGGGCTCCTCGGCCGGCACGATCGTTGCGCCGAACTGCTGCTCGGGTTTGCCCTGCCCGGCGCGCTGCATGGCGCCGAATTCGGCATCATATTCCAGATTCGGGCCGCACGGCGCTTCGGCCGACAGCGGATCGAGCATCGAAGTAAAATCTAGCGCCGCCATGCGATTGCCCTGACACGATTCGAGCGGGGTCTGGTTCGGCATCCATTGCGATCCAGCCGGTGTAGGCCGATTGTATTGAGTTCAACGCGCGAATCAATGGCATAACCCGCGGCCGCCATTCCATTGCCCAGCCCGCCGTCCCGGGCGACAGGCTGTCGCAGGCAAAGTTATTGGAGCAGGCCGCGCATGCTTGACGACTTTCGCGACGGTCTGGAGAATACACGTTTTTCACCTGCTGGCAGGCACCGTCTCATGCGCAACGCTCGCGTGCATTGGTATGAGGGGCTCTTCCTCCTGCCGCAGCATTTCCAGGCCGCCGATCGCCATTGGGCCGAGGTCATGCAGACTTCGGAAAAATGGGATCATGCTTACAACTACGGCCTCCAGACGCTGGAATTCAGCCGCGAAGCCCTGGCCGAACACCAGTTTCAGGTCCACGCGCTGCAAGCCCGCATGCGCGACGGCACGCTGGTCTCGCTGCGCACCGGCCAGGAGCCTGACCGCTTGGACTTGAAAGGGGCCACCGGCGCCCCGGATCGCAGTCAAACCAGCCTCAGCGAAGCCTTCGACCAGGCGGCTGTCGTCCGTGTCTATCTGGGCATTCCGAACGTCAAGCTGGGCCGGGCCAACGTGGCCAGTTCGCCCGCGGCCACCGACACGCGCTACCTCGAGTCGAGCGTCTCGCTGCACGAAGAAGGACGCGGCGGCGACGAACAGGAAATCCAGATCCGCGAGCTCAACGTCCAACTCCTGCTCTCGACGCAGGACTTGTCGGGCTACGACTTGCTGCCGATTGCGCAGATCAAGCGGGCCAGCGAGCACGAGGCATCGCCGCAACTCGATCCCGACTATATCCCGCCGGTGCTGTGCATCGGGGCCTGGCCCGGCCTGGGGCGCGACATCGTGCGCGCCGTACACGACATTATCGGTCAGAAGATCGAAGTCCTCAGCCAACAGATCAGCAACCGCGGCATCGGCCTCGACAGCCGCGACCCCGGCGATCTGGACCGCGTGATGATGCTCGTGCAGCTCAACCAGGCGCACGCCCGGCTGTCGGTGTTGGTGGCCGCGCAGGGCATTCCGCCGCTGACGGCGTATCTCGAGCTGTGCGGCATCGCCGGCCAATTGTCGATCTTTAGCGAAGCCCGCCGGTCGAGCGAGTTTCTGCCCTACGATCACGACAACCTGGCCGTGATTTTTCCCGACGTCAAGCGGCGGATCGAAGAGTCCATTTACTTCGTTCGCGACTACGAGTTCGAGCAGCGCTACTTCGTCGGCCACGGCATGGGCATGCACGTGTCGCTGGAGCCGCAGTGGTTCCATTCCAATTGGCAATGGTTCATCGGCGTCAACAAGGGCGACCTCACCCAGCAGCAGTGCCGCGATCTGCTGGCCAGCGGGCAATTGGATTGGAAGCTGGGTAGTGCCCGACAGGTCGAGCTGCTGTTCACCCGCCGGGCCGAAGGCGTGATTATGACGACGGTCGACCGGCCGATCCGGGCATTGCCTTCTTCCACCGATTGGGTGTTCTACGAAGTCGTGCGCAAGGATGCCTCTGCCTGGCGCGACGTGCAGGAGACGCAGACACTGGCCATGCGGCTGAAGGACTCGATGATCGTCAATCGCGACCGCCTCCAAGGCCAGCGGCAGTTGGTCGTCTCCGTCAACGGCCGCCAGGTGGGCCTCGAGTTCGCCCTCTTCGCAGTCCCCGCCCTGCACTGAGCAACCCTGGGTGAATGGGTGCATAGTTACTGGAACGACGCGGACTCGAACGAGCGGGACATTCTGCTTTTCCCGACGAACTGCTTTTCCCGACGAAAAAAGTAGAACGTCCCTGGACATGTCCTAATTGGACGCGTCCCAATCCTGTTCGGCACGGCATTTGCGCCGCGAAAATCATCCTTCTTCGGCATTGAATTTGCGCCCGCCGTCACCATGACGATGGTTCCTGCCAACTTGGCACGAGGCACGCATGGCCGGCCGCAAACGCAAGGAAGTCACGGCTCGTGAAATCACCGGGCTGAAGTATTTCGATCGCCTGGCGCCCTTGCTCGAGCGGCTGCACGACGTCGGCTGCCAACGTGACAAGGCTGGCAACCGTGAACTGCACTTCGATCAGTATTGCCTGTTGATCTTGTTGTATCTGTTCAATCCGATCGTCACGTCGCTGCGTGGTTTGCAGCAGGCCAGCGAACTGGCCAAAGTGCAGAAGCGGCTGGGTTGCCCGCGGGCTGCACTCGGTTCGCTCTCGGAAGCGGTCGCCGTCTTCGACCCCGTCCGGTTGCGAGAGATCGTTTTGGAATTGGGTGCGGAGTTGCAGCCGTTGGGCCGCGACCCGCGGCTGAAGGACATCCCCGGAGCGTTGACGGCGGTCGACGGCACGCTGCTGACGGCGTTGCCGCGGCTGATGCAGGCCTCGTACTTGAAGCGGGCCACCGGCAGCGGCCTGGTGAAATGGCGTCTGCACACGCACTTTGAGGTCGACCGTTACGTGCCGACGCGAATCGACGTGACGCCCGACGCCGGCGGCCAGCACGATGAACGTTCGGTGCTGGAGCGAACCCTCGAGGGCGATCGCACCTACGTCATGGACCGCGGTTATGCCAAGTTCGCGTTGTTCAATCGCATC
>DATCFX010000703.1:0-8231 GCA_036509275.1 Pirellulales bacterium
CCCCAAATTCTCGCATGCGGCCCGCGTTGAGTTGGCCGGCGGGCGGTGGCTGCTGGGAAGCTATCATCCCAGCCAGCAGAACACTTTTACCGGCCGGCTGACCGAGCCGATGTTCGACGCGGTGTTCACGCTGGCCCGCGAGTTGCTCGCGACCCCGACCGGCGCCGGCTGACGCGGATGATTCACCGCCGAAGCGAAACGTCGGCGGCGTTTCGTAGCGGAAGTCGTGAGACTTCCGACGGGATTCCGCGGCGAGCTGCGGAATTCTCACGATTCTCACGAATTCCGCTACCCTGGGCTGACGAACTTCAAAACCGCCGGTTCGACCGCCCCTTGGCGCTTCATTTCTGCCGGGGCCGAGAATAGACTTGCTAACAGCGACACATTGATTCCCGGCAGCAAACCAAGGCGATTGACCCGAGGAGATCGGCCATGCGAGCGCACCCTCTGAAATGCTTGTTCGTCAGCTCATGCGTGTTGGCGGCGGCGGCACAAGCCCCCGCCTGCGACGATCCGAACTGCGGCACTGCGGCAGTGGCGATCCCAATGATGCCGGCCAGCGGTGAAGTCACCTGGCAGGCGGCCAGCCCCATCATGAGCTTGCCGGTGGCGAGCTATGCCGAGTCGTACGTGGTAGCCAGGCCGATCGAAACGGTGATCGAGCGCGAGGAGACGGTCACGGTCCAGCGGCCCGTCTACGAGACGTTCGAGCGCGAAGAGCGGTTCGTGGTCCGCCGGCCCGTGATCCAGCGCTCCGAGCGCGAAGAAACCTATATCGTTCGCCGGCCGGTACTGGAAACAGCCGAGCGCGAGGAGCGGGTCGTGGTGCGAAAGCCGGTCTGTGAAACAGCCGAGCGCGAAGAGCGCGTGATCGTGCGCCGGCCGGTGGTCGAGCACTCGGAACAATTGCAAACCTACACGGTGCAGACGCCGGTCACGACGTATCGGCAGGTCGACAATGGCTGCGGCGCCTGCACCCAAGTTCCGCAAGTGACGTACATGCCGCAGCAAGTTGTGCGGCGCGTGCCGATCGAAACGGTCCGCTACGTCGACGCGGTGGAAGTCCGCAAGGTCCCGACCCGAACGGTGCGCTACGTCGAGCAGCACGAAGTGCGCAAAGTGCCCGTTCAAGTCTTGCGCTATGTCGAGGAGCGCGTCGTGCGCAAGGTGCCGGTGGAAACGGTAACGTACGTCGAGGAGCAAGTGGTGCGCAAAGTTCCCACCGTGGTCTGCCGCTTCGAAACCCGGCAGGAGGTACGGCGAGTGCCGGTGTTGGGACAAGCTTATTTGGGTGGTTCAGGTCTGGCGGTCGGCAGCGACATCTGTCAGCCGGCGGCGGCCGCGGGAACTGCCAGCCAGGCACCCCATATGGGCAAGCCGACTCCGGCTCCCGCGTTGCCCGGTAGCGGCCAACCTGAATCCCGCGAAGCTGGGCGTCCGACGACCGCACCGGAACCGAGCGGCGAACCGACGCCGGCGAAGCCCAAGCCGCAGGAGAAAACCGGCGCCCCCGGCGCCAGTGCGCCGGCGGCGACCTTGTACGACAAGCTGGTGCCGGTCTACCATCGCCGCGTGCGAGAGAATTAGCGGCCCGTGCAAGACGCGAAACGGTGTGTCACATCGAGTAGCAAACGAACTCGACACGGCCCATCGGCAAGCTAGCAAAAGTCGCAAGCTCGCGACTCGGCGCTCTTTGCAGCGTGACAAACAACCGCGTGGTCAGCGCGTGCGGCAAATCGTTTGACAAGCGCCTGCGCGTCGCTACAATCCACCCTGACACGCCGGCCCGATGCCGGTGGATGTTCATTTCGATGGCTAGGAAAGCCC
This sequence comes from Pirellulales bacterium, assembly GCA_036509275.1. Classification (GTDB taxonomy): domain Bacteria; phylum Planctomycetota; class Planctomycetia; order Pirellulales; family PNKZ01; genus DATATB01. Next base: position 1,828 of record DATCFX010000703.1, read on the forward strand.
TCCGTGCGCTGCATGCACAGGAGGGCTTTTTTGGTTTTTGGCCTCGGTCTTGTCTCCGGATTCCGGAGCAAACCATTCTATTCGGCGATGGCGCCCCGCGCTATAGGGGCGTCGTGTCTCGCAGTGGCGAGCGTCGTAAATCGCAGTCCAGCGATGGTCTCAAACGGCCAGTCCACGAAGGCCGGCACGTCGGTTCGTTTGGCGGGCAGTGCTTGCGTCCGGCCAGCGCGGCGGCAGTTACGCGTGTGTTTCTTTGTATCTACCTGTTGAGGAGGAAGTGATGATGAGTACGTCATTCGGGAAATTCGTTCGGCATGGATGCTACTACCTGGCCGCCGGAGCAGTCTTGGGACTGTTCACGCTGACCACTCCCAGCGTCTGGGCCCAAAGCTCCAGTGATGATGATGACCAGCAATCTTCGGCCGACGGCAACAACCAACAGCAGAACAAGTCCTCGCGAAGTCGCGATCGCGACGTTTCCGGTTCGAACGCATCGCAAAATCAAGATTCCAACCAGCAGGGCCAACAGGGCTACCAGCAGGGATTCCAAAAAGGCTACCAGCAAGGCTACCGGCAGGCCCAACAGGAGTATCGGCAAGGCCAGCAGGGCCAGTCCGGCAATCAGCAGGTGCCGCAGTGGCAAACCGGACAGTCATCCAGCAATCCGAACTGGCAGTACAACCAGCCGCAACGCCAGTACTCACAGAACCAAGACAACCAGGGATATAACAAGTCGATGCAGCAGGATCCCAACGGGCAGAACCAGCAGGGCCAAACCGCTCAGCAGGGCCGAGCCGCTCAGCAGGGCTGGACGAACCAGCCCAACAACGGCTGGCAACAGCAGGGCTTCAATAACCAGTCCAACTCGCAACAGGGTCGCGGGTACGCCGCGAATTCTCGGCAGGGCAACCAGTCCGGCGATCAAAACGACGTGGTCCACTACCAAGGCCACGAACGAGCCGCGCTGGGAGTCACGCTGGCTGAGCATCATAGCGGCGCGGTGCTGGTCTCCAACGTGTTTCCGGGCAGCCCGGCGGCACGTGCCGGCCTGCAGCAGGGCGACCGCATTACGGGCGTCAACCAGCAGCCGATCCGCAGCTATCGCGACCTGATTCAAGTGATCGGCAACAGTAGTCCCAACTCGCAGGTCCAACTGCATCTGGATCGCAACGGGCAGCCGATGACAGTGGCTGCCACGCTCGCCAGCCCGCAATCGTTCGAACATGCCTCGGCGCAACAGGGCTCCTCGAACCCCTCGAGCGACGAACAATCGCAATCCTATCGCGGCAACGGATCGGATCAGAACAACGGTCGATAATCTCGACCGGAGCAAACCTTCGCGGTCGCATGCTCTGCACGCCGGCCGCGTACCGGTAGCGAACCGGGTGAACGGCAACGGTCCGTGCCAGGCTGCTTTAGGCCTGGTACGGACCTTGTTTTATTGCTCACTCGGCGGATCGGCCGACGGCTGCGAATCGCTCGTCGGCTTGGCGTTGGTGGCGAGCCGCCGTTGAAAATCGGCCAGCTCGGGCATATCTAACTTCGCGTAGCAGTCGGCCAGCAGTTCGTGCAACTGCGTATCTTGCGGCCTGGCAGCCGCCAGCGCTTCGAAATCGCGAAGCGCTTCCGACCAGCGGCCGAGCTTGAATAAGATTCGGCCGTGGGTATCCAAGAGATTCGATTGCCTCGGTGCCTGAGCCAGGGCCTGGCTCGACAACTCCAGCGCCCGCTCAAGCTCGGGCGGATCGTCGTGCGCGAGCATCCAAGCCAGGTTGTTGCCGGCGCGGACATCCTGCGGCGCCGCTCGACAGGCAGCCTCCAGGTGCTGGCGGGCGGCGGCATGCTCGCCGGCTTGCCACTGGGCCAACCCGACGGCGACGTGGGCTTGGACGGGTGCCGTGCTCCAATCCATTTTCTCGAGCACTCCGGCGGACCATTGGGACTCATCGGCCGTTTTGTCCGCGAGTTGGAGCAGGCGTTCGAGAGCGGGAAGGTTCCACGGCACGGCGTCCCAAGACCGCTGGAGCAGCGCGCAGCGCTCGACCGGACTGCCGCCGGCGCGCCCCAGCGCGTCGTACCAGGCCAGGTACAATTGCGCCAGCCGCATTTGGGCCGCGGCTGGATCGTCCAGTTCGAGCTGGGACAAAACTCGCTGGGCACCGGCAAAATCGCCGGCCAACACCTTAGCGTCGGCCAGTCGTAGCCGCAGCCGCTGGGGTTCGGTCGCCTGATCGTCGAGCTGTTGGCTCAGAATCTGATCGGCCGCCTTGGCTGACTGTTCGGACTGTTCGAACTTGCCTTCGCGGGCGTAGACCGCCGCAAGCAGCAAACGCATGTCCGGATCGTGGGTCGCGGCTTGTTTCAAATGTTGTTCGGCATCGGCCAATTGGCCCAGGCTGACCAGCACCCGTGCCAACAGGGCATGCACTTCTTCGGCATGCGGGCTGTAATGGAGCACGCGGTTCAAATGACGCCAGGCGGCCTGCAATTCGCCGATCGTGGCGCTGGGCTGCTCGCACAAGCGCCTCGCCAGCCACAAGTGCGCGGGCGGAAAACCGGCCCGATCGGACGGAGCCAGCGTTTGCATCAGCGCCCGGGCCTGCTCGTGCTGGCCTTCGCCATCCAAAGCCACGGCCAGTTCGTAGCGGTAAGCCGGTTGCCGCGGCTCCTGCTTCGCCAGCCGCGTCAGCCATAGCGCGGCGCGTGCGTGATCCCGATCGTCAATGGCTTGCTTGGCGGCCGTGCCATAGCGGACGCTGAGATCATCCCGGCTGGTCAAGGTAATTCCAGCACCCAGGCCGATGGCCACGATCGCGCCCAGCACAGCCGGCAGCACGGACAGCGTCATCTTCCGCGTCCATACCCGTCGGACATCGACGCTGTCGTTGATCAAGCCCAGGTGATACAGCAGCTCGCTAAGCAATAGGAAGGCGCCAACGCGCAGCCAGGGCACCAGCCGGACGACGACGCTCACTGGGAAGCGCACGGCGCTCAGTAACCGGCGGCGCAGCCCGCCGCGGCCGTCGATGGCATCGTCCAGCAACCCCCAGTTATCGAGGAACGCGTGGAACCGCATCGAAATCGAGCGTAACTCAAACTGCGCCGCGAGATAACTGAGTAGCCGGCCGGTCGCCATGAGGGCGGCGATAATGGGAACTGTCAAGACGCGCCACGGCCGCTGGCGGCGGCGCGGCCGATTCGCGGCGGCCGGCTCATCCGCGGGCGGGGCAATGCCGTCGCCCGCCAAGTTCACCGCGTGCAGCAGATCGAAGGCCACGAACATCACCAGCCGCCGAATCCAGCGGATGGGGCGCCAGCGCTGGCCGCGTTTTTTTTGCGCAGTCATGGCCGTCCCTCCGCGCCTGGCGCGATGCCGCGCTCCAGCATGGTCGCCAGGCGGTCAAACAGTTCGCGGCCCGCGGCCAGGTCGTCCTGCTTGAGCGGACGATACGAACAGAGCACGCCCTGCACGTCCGTCTGGCCGGCAGACGCCAGGCGATCTCCGTCAGCGGCTCGTCCGAAGCTTTCCGCTGGAAGGTAAATCTGCTGGACTCGCCTGCCAATTGCGGCGGTGGCGGCCGACCAACCACCTTGCGGCGCGGACCAGAACCGCCCGTCCGGGTCCCAACGGCTCTCCCAGATACAGACATAGCCGGGTTGGTAAGGTTTCGAAAGACACGCCTCGCGGCAAGCAATCGCGGGAGTCGCCGACGGAGCGTCGCCGCTCGGCCTTTGCCGCGGATCCAACTGCCAGCCGCGATCCTTCCAGACCTCGGCAGCACCTTGCCACGCGCTGCCGCGCGATCGGAGCGAGAGCCTAAAGGCCAGGTCGCCCCGTCGATACAGCCAGCAAACGAGTGCCCCCGCGCTCTCGTCAATCGACTCCGGCCCCCTTGAGTCAGGCCGTGCAGTGGCCGACTTTTCAAGTTGCCATCCCGCCGACTCGTCCGGCATCTCCAGACGCAGTGCCGATGCGGCTAGCGCTACCCGCCCGGTGGCCGCATCGCTGGCGCTCGGCAGCCACACCACCTGGGCCAGGCACAACAGGCCATAGACAGTCGCCAGCAGCGGCCACTCGGCTCGCAGCGCGGACCGGCCAGCGATCGCAGCGGTCGTCTCCGGAGGCCACGGCGAGGGTGTCAGACTTTCGGGAACGTATTGGCTGACAACCTTGTTCAATTGTCCGTTTGCATCCAACGTGACGCCCGTCACGGTCACGGTGAGTGGGGGCAGTCCAGCTTTTTTTGTCGAGCGCGCGCGCCGGACGGGCCGGGCCAGCCGCAGCGCTGTGCCAAACAGCAGGCCGACGTGATCGCTGCTCATGACCAACGTCAACATCAATACGACCGCGCCAAAATCGAGCGCTCCGGCGGCGATTCCGCCGGTCATCGGCGTGTTCAGCACGCCGCTGAGCACCACCGTCGCCACGATGCGCAGGACGTCCACCAGCACGAACCAACCGCAGCCGGCGAAGAACATCAACAGGCCGTCGATCCACGAGCGCCGCATCCAAACGCAAACGCCCAGGACTATCGCCACGCCGCTCCAAGGCGAAAATACGCTCGACTGGGCCGAATCGAACCACAGTCTTGCGGTTGGCAGTACGATGCTCAATCCGTCGACGTCGTGCAGCACGCCCAGCGCATCCAGCACGCGATGGGCTATCGCCACCGTCAAGCCGGCGACGGTTTGAAAGCCAAGCAGGTCGATATCGGCCGGCAGCCGTAGCATCAGGCAGGCCAAGAACCAGGGCCCGAGCACCACGCGCGCCGCCGGCAGTCCGCCCCAGCGCAGGGCGGCGGCGATGCACAGCGCGAGCAGCGAAGAGGCCGCCATCTCGGGCGAGTTGGCCACGACGGCCAATGCCAACATCGCCGCCGCCAGGCCGCCGGCCAAGCCAGAAGCCCAGCGCGCGGGCTCGACGTGCTGGAGCATACGGAGACGTTGCCGCGCAGCGACCGCGGCCAGGATCAAGATCACCGGTGCCAGCCGATAGCCTGGAGTGGCCCACAATTCGGCGGCGTATTGTGCCAAGAGCGGCACATACGCGGCTGCCGCCAGGACCAGCGACGCGGTGCAAACCAGCCGCTCCCGCGTCAACCCATCGCGCAGCCCGATGGCCCAATCGCGCAGCCCGGTGGCTTTGAGGGGGGCAATCGACATCGTCTGAGTGCGTAGCGAGAGGCTTGGATCGAGGGGCTGTACCAATCGTGCCGCAGGCCGCTGTCGGTTGGGCATTTCGCCCAGCGCAGCCGCTGCGACTCGGCATCGAGAGCCGAAACGAAGTTGCGAATTCCCCCCATGATACGCCCCCTCATCACGGGTGGCCAAAGGATCCTGTCCTTTTTGCGAAAAAATGACCCCTGGCCAAGCCGATTTTTCCGGCCACCCTCCGGCAGCGGGGGCCGCACGCTCGCACGGCAACCCGCCTTAGGATCGACCGAAAAATAACTTCTCCGCGGCCCCTCTCCCCTTGCGGGAGAGGGCAGGGTGAGGGGCCGGGAAAAACGGAAGTTATTTTTCGGGCGAGCCTCAGCACCTGACATGCGCGCCGTCGCGGCCTTATCATGCGATGGGAAAAAACGGACGTTACTTTTCGGTCAATCCTTGAGCGCCAGGAGCTGTTTTCGCGTGGCCTACCACATTCCCCGCTGCCGGGTCCTCCCGCTTCCGGATTCGCAAGTGTCGCTGGAGGTCGATGGCCAGCAGCGGCTCCGCTGGCATTTTGGTGCGGAATCCCCGCGGCCGTTTTTTTATCCCCTCCTGGGTCCCACGGGCAGCCCGCTGACGCGGATCGGGCATCCGGGCGCGCCCAATCACGATCATCACCGTTCAATCTGGTTTGCGCATGCCAAAGTGTTGGGCATCGATTTTTGGAGCGACAACACTGCGGCCCGCATTCGCCAGAAGCAGTGGCTCTCCTACCAGGAGAGCGATGACGAGGCCTTGATGGCCGTGCAGTTAGAGTGGTTCGACGGTCATGATCCGCAGCCTTTGGTCGAGCAGCAGCTCGTGGCTGCGGTGCGGCCGGCCGATGACCACGAGACGCTCGTCGAATTGCAATCCACGTTCCGCCCGCGCAGCAAAACCCTGGAGTTCGGCCAGACCAATTTTGGTTTCTTGGCGGTGCGGGTGGCCGCGAACCTTTCGGCGTATTTCGGCGGCGGACAGTTAACCGACAGCGAAGGGCGGCAGGGCGAGCCGGCCATCTTCGGTCAGCGTGCGCGCTGGGTCGATTACAGCGGTCCGGTTCCCGCCGGCGGCCAGGAGGGCATTACTTATTTCGATCATCCATCGAATCCCGGCTATCCCACGCACTGGCACGTGCGCGAGGACGGTTGGATGGGCGCGAGTGCCTGCCTCGCCGCGCCGCTGGAGATTACCCAAGAGCAGCCGCTGGTCTT
>DATCFX010000704.1:0-7431 GCA_036509275.1 Pirellulales bacterium
CAGCTACGACCAGATCTTTCAGGAAGTGGCCCTGCAAAACCTGCCGGTCACCTTCATGCTCGACCGGGCCGGGCTCACCGGTCCCGACGGACCCACGCATCACGGCATGTTCGACGTGGGCTACATGCGGCTGTTCCCAAACATGACGGTCATGGCCCCCGGCGACGAAGCCGATTTGCCGGCCATGCTCGATTTCGCGCTCAACCACTCGGGACCCGCCAGCCTGCGCTATCCCAAGGCCGCAGCCGAACGCGTCGATCGTGCCTGGGCACCACTCGAGCTGGGCCGCTCGGAAGTCATCGAATGGGGCCACGACGGCATGCTCGTGGCCTGCGGCACGCTGCTGACCAACTGCGTGAAAGCGGCCACCCAGTTGCGCACCGAGGGGCTGGACATCGGCGTGATCAACGCCCGCTTCATCAAGCCGCTGGATAACGAGACGATTTTGCGGGCCGTGGAAACCTGTCCATTTGTCGTCACGGTGGAAGAAGGTGCGCTGGCCGGCGGTTTTGGCAGCGCGGTGCTCGAGGCTGCCGCGGACGCCGGTTTGTCGGCCGCAAATGTCCGGCGACTGGGGGTCCCCGACCGCTTTATCGAGCACGGCGAACGCGGCGAGTTGCTGGCCGATCTCGGCCTGGACGTCGCCGGCATTCTGCGCACCTGCCGGCAGCTTGCCGGCCGTCACGAGCTGACGCACACGGCCAGCCGCCGCGTGAGCTAAGGATCGACCGGATGGCTTTTCGCGTGGATTTGGCGATCTTTCGCGGTCCTTTGGACCTGCTGCTGTATCTGGTGCGCAAGCACGAGTTGGAGATCGTCGATATTCCGGTGGCGCTGGTCACGCAGCAGTTTCTCGACCACCTGGCCGTGCTCGAAGTCCTGGACGTGGGCTCGGTCGGCGATTTCCTGGACATGGCCAGCACGCTGGTGGAAATCAAAAGCCGCATGGTGCTGCCGCACGAGGACGAGGTGGAAGAGGCCCTGGAAGACCCGCGGCAGGAGCTCGTGCGGCAACTGCTGGAGTACAAAAAGTTCAAGGACGCGGCCAGCATGCTGGAAGAACGCGGCCGGGCCTGGCAGGAGCGGTACCCGCGGCTCTCCAGCGACTTGCCGGTCCGCGAGCGCAGCCCGGCCGACGAACCGATCCACGAGGTCGAATTGTGGGACCTGGTGAGCGCCTTCGGCCGCATCATGCGCCAGCAGGAAGACGCCGCTCATGCCAGTAGCATCGTCTACGACGACACGCCCATCCACGTCTTCATGAGCCGCATCCGCGACCAACTCGTGGCCCGCGGACGCCTGGCACTGGGCGAACTCTTTCAGACGGGCATGCACAAGTCGACGCTGGTGGGCATTTTCCTGGCTATTCTCGAGTTGGTGCGGCACCACACGGTCGAAGCGCAGCAAGACCATCTGTTCGGCGAAGTCTGGCTGCGGGCCGGCAGCGAGCCCACGGCCGCCATCGACGCGCAATCGGCCGACAGCTACGAGCACGGCCGGCGTGAAACCGACGCGAAGTAGGCCCACGATAGCAGGCACAGCCCAGTGTGCCGTCGACCTTTGGTTCGTGCGGTCAATCGGCCCCCACGACGTTAAGTCCTAGACTACGCGCCTTTGGGCGAAGCAGTCGTCGCATATGGGACTTTTCAGGCTCAACCAGGAAAGCGTCAACCGCCGCGATAATGTTCTCTGCGATCCTGATTCGCATTGTCGCATTTACAGGATTCTGAAACTTCAGATCGTTCATTTGATAGTCAGCGCAATTACGATCCCCGCGCAACGATCTCAACTGACCCCCAAGTGCAATTGCCTCAGGCACGTTTGAGTTGTCCAGGCATTGAGGCATCTTCGTGTGAGCCTCTGGCGAGTCGTCGGAGAAGCGAATGTCGCACCCCGAAAAAAAGTCTCGCACGGCGTGAAATGCGGCGTAGTAGGCTCGGCTGACGGCAGAGCGAAGATCCGCCGAATGGCCGGCTACCACAAGACGATTTGCCGAATCGAGAAACTCGCGTCCGTTCATTCTTGCGCATCGATGGAGAGCCGGAACATGCCGCGAACGCCTGGCGCCAATCCACACAGATTCTCATGCCACTCGTTAAATCGCGACACCATTGCGTCAACGTCACCTGCATCCCGGACGACGAAAGTAAAGTGCCGGTCGTTCACGACTTCGCAGTCCTCTTGCTCGATGGTTTCAAACCCCATCGGAAACATCTTCGCGGTCATTTCAGCCACCGCGTTCAGGGCGTCTCGAACCTCGAAAAATGTTGGCGCTTCCGTTGCTGCGGGAGCCGCCGATTCTAGGGCGATTAGCCGCTCTTCCAACGCAACGATTTTATCCGTCGCTTCGTTCAGTTTCCCACACAACGTAGTTATCTCCAGCCTATAAGGTCATCCGCCTCGCTTCCCAATGCGCCGACGCGAAGCTGCAACCTTGCCTCGTGGAAGCTTTTCTTGCACCAGAAAGGTGAGTATTCTAGCCGCCCTGCTCGACTTGGTGAAAGGTGTAAGGTCGCAGTAGCACCGGACGCGCCAGCCAATGATTGCGACTGTTGCAGCGTAGTTCCCGATCGCGCAAATGTCAACTATTACACGAGTTAGCGACTGTGCTCGTGCCGCGAATATCCTGCATGACCACTGGGGCGAGAAAGGGTGACTGCAAGATCACGCGGCGTCTTGTTCCAACGACGAGAGGTCAGCCTATGACCCGGTGGTCCTCGGGAATCGGCAGGAGGCAAGTCGACGGCCAGCAGTAATTTCGTAGGACTCTACCCATGCCCCGGCGGGCATGGCACCCGGGAGCGCGGAACTGATATAATCCCGAGCGTGACCCGTTTCGTGCCCTGTGCAAAGAAGGATGTGATGGATCGCGAACTTTTGGATCGAGCGGAACAGATTCGCCTGCGAGTCACCCAACTCCGAGATTCTCTTTGACCTGGCTGCAAAGCAGGCACGTATCGAGGCCATCGAGCAGGAAATGGCCCAGTCCGGCTTCTGGGACAACCAGGAGCGGGCCCAAGCGACGATGGCGGAGTTGAAAGCGCTGTCGGTCGTGGTCAAGCCGGTGCGCGAGGTCCTCGGCTCCAGCGACGATTTAGCCGTGCTGATCGAAATGGCCGCCGAAGACGAAGCGTTGGCAGTCGAGGTGCGGCCAGAGTTGGAACGCCTGGAGGCGGCGCTCGACGAACTGGAGCTTAAGGCCCTGCTCAATGGCCCGCACGACGCGGCCGCCGCACTGCTTTCGATCAACGCCCGCGATGGCGGCGTCGATGCCAACGACTGGGCCGAAATGCTGCTGCGGATGTATATCCAATGGGCGCAGAAGCACGAGTATGACGTCGAAGTGCTCGACCGCCAGGACAACGACGAGGCCGGCATCAGCAGCGCGACGATCGCCATCCGCGGACCGATGGCCTATGGCTATTTGAAGGGCGAGACCGGCATGCACCGGCTGGTGCGCATCAGCCCGTTCAATGCGGAAGGCAAGCGGCAGACCAGCTTCGCCGCCGTCGATGTGTCGCCGGAAATCGGCGAGAGCGCGGCGATCGAAATCGACGACGAGGACATCCGCGAAGACGTGTTCCGCGCCAGCGGCGCCGGCGGTCAGCATGTCAACAAGACGTCCAGCGCCATTCGACTCACGCATCTGCCGACCGGCATCGTCGTGCAATGCCAGAACGAGCGCAGCCAGCACAAAAACCGCGCGACGGCCATGAAAATGCTCCGCGCGCGCATGGCCCGGATCGAGGAGGAGAAGCGCGAGGCCGAACAGGCCGCCAAATACCAGTCGCAGGCCAAGACCGGTTTCGGCTCGCAGATCCGCAACTATTTCCTGCACCCCGACCAGCGCGTCAAAGACGCCCGCACCGGCTACCTGGTCGGCAACTTCCAGAGCGTGCTGGACGGCAACATCCAGGGCTTTCTCGACTCCTTTTTGCGCTGGCGGGTCGGCAAGGAAGTGACTCAGTCGTGAAGCCGGCCGGCGAGCTAACGGGGGCCGGCTGGCGGATTGTTTTCGTCCGCAGCGGCGATCGCATTGCGCACCACGTGGAACTGGCCGACGGTGACCAGCGCGAGCCGTTGCTGGTGTCGATCGAAGGTTCGCCCGACGAGCCGTCGCCGGCCAGCCCTCCGCTGCAACAAGTGCATTTTCAGCCGCTTCCCGGCGGCGGGCAGGCCGCCTTGTTGGTGGGCATGGCCGGCCGCTCGCATTGGTCGGCTGCCGTGGAAGTTCCGGCCGACGGCCGCCAGGCCGCGTTCGAAATCGCCTGCCGGGCCGTCGCGCCGCCGGCCTGGCTCGGCAGCAGCTACCGGCTCGAATCAAAGCTGACGGTCGAGTATTCGCCGACCAGCGTCTGGCTCGGCCCCCTCGAGTTGGCGATCGAGCCGTTGGGCCAGGCTGCGGCGCCGACGTGGACGCTCGGACAGCAGGTGTTGCAACTGGCCGTTTCGCCGCCCGCGGGTCGCTGGCCGCAAACCATCATCTGGCGCTACGCGCTCCGCTGCCGGACGTGAGACGCCGCGACCGCGCGCAATCCCACCGCAATCAATTCATCCGCGAAAATTGGGCCAAGCGCGTGTGAAGCTGATAGAGCTCCTCGCGCAACTGGTCGATTTGCCATTGCAGGAATTGGGCATCATTTTTCGGCCCGACGCTGCGGGCTTTTTCCAGCCCGACGGCTGCCAGTTCCGCCGTGAGCCGCAACCGTTCCACTTCCAGCGGCGCGATGGTCTCGGGATTCTGCTGGTTAATGGCCAGCACGCGTTGCAGCGATTGTTGCGTCGCTTTGGCCCTGGCTTGGGCGGCAATGATGTACAGCGGGATGCGCTGGCCGCCCTTCTGCGTGACTGCCTTGTACTCTTCCGCGTCGATGATGGCCGACTGCTCAATCGCCTCCAACGCCGTTTTCGTAAACGTGCCGGGAATCCGCCGGTTAGTTTGCCGGACGCGCTCGACCTCGAGCTGTGACAGCGCCAGGCGAATGCGGATATAGCGGACATCCAGGTCGTTGACCTGCCCGGCCGCATCAGAAGACGTCGTCTTCTGGCCGCTGGGTTCTTGTCCCGAAGCGACCACGGCGACCAAGAGTCCGATGGCGATCAGTAGTCGTGACAAGGTCATGATGCGTCTCTCCCTAGTCGTGACAACGAGAAGTGTGCTGGTCCCGGCGCAGCGCTGGCCGTGGCATTTTCGGTCGGCTCGTCTTCCGTGTAACATCGCGCGCCGACGAAACACCTATCATCAGACCATCTGACCGGCGTGTGAAGCAAGGTTAGCACGCATTTAAAGAGGCCGCCGACGCACCGCCCGCCTGGCCGGCGGTCAGCCTCCGGCATCTGTCGGCACGATCACGCGCGCCGCCCGGGGAACCGCTTCGATCGTTAAAGGCGTATGGCCGGCGGCCTCCCCGTCGACTTCCACCGGCACGCGCGCTGCGCTCGTCATCGTCAGCTGGCGGCAGCGACCGTGAATCACGTCCGAACGGGCCTGATGCCGGCCCAGCAGCACGGACAGGGCGTAGCCGACCAGCGGCAGCCGGCCCGGCCGCGTAAAGACGACCCAATCCAGCCAGCCGTCGTCGCAGCAGGCGTCGGGTGCGAATTGCAGCCGCAGCCCGTAGATCGGCAAGTTGAAGACCATGGCCAGCGCGCCGCGAACGGTTTGGTCATCGGCCTGGACTTCCACCGTCGGATACTGGTAGGAGCAGGCGGCCGCCAGCAACGGCGCCACGTACGCGCGGCTGTTGACCCGCCGCAACTGGTGGCCGCGGCTGCGCCACTCGGCCAGCCGATGGACGACTTCGCCGTCGAACCCGGCGCTCACCACAATGCTGAACAACTGCCCATTGACCGAGCCCAAGTCGATCGGCCGCGTGCGGCCGGCGGCGATCGCCTCGGCAATCGCCTCGGGCTCGCGATCAAAACCAAAATGCCGCGCGAAGAGGTTTTCGTTGCCCAGCGGCAGCACGGCAACCGGCAGCGGCAGCCGCTCGTTGAGCACGCGGTGCAACGTGCCGTCGCCGCCGGCGGCGACCACGCACCGATACTGGCCGGCGGTCTCCGGCGAGCGCACGGCCGCTAGCTCGTCGAGATGTCGAATCTCGTGCGACTCCAGTTGGTGCGACGCGAGGGCCGCGATGAGCTTGCCGACCACCTCGTGGTTGCGCCGCGCCCCGCTGAACGGATTGGCAACAATCGCCACACGCCGGGCCTGCCGGTCGTCAATCATGGCAATCGACCCGGCGCTTGCGCCGGTCGAAGCATCGGAACTGGGTTTGAGCGGGTCGCGATCGTTCATGGTGGAGCGAGCGCCGTTTTATCCGATTTGATCGCAGCACGCACCCCCCGAAAGTGATTGCCGGCGGTTCGCCGCGGCAGCCAGAGAAATGGTCCGTTGTCAGTGGTCCGTGGTCCGTCGCAAGGTGATTGCCAGCGGTTCGCGGCAGTAGGCCAGTTGGTTGCCGGTTTGACACGGCGGCGCGATCGATGGGACGATGCCGAGATACGACAATTCGCCGCGGTCGGGTGCGAGTGCAAGTTGTGATTGAATAAATGCTTGACCCTCTATTTTGGCGCTGTTAGGATCGCATTCTGCCTCCTGTCGCGGGTCGCATCCACACGCGGTGCTTCGTGTTGGGATGCATTTTATCTCAACCCGCCGGCGGGGCGCGTTTGTCCCAGCCCTCAATTTTGCACGGGACTGCGTCCGGCCTTGCTGCCGGTCCGTTCCGTCGCCTTGTCCGGTCGATAGCCGGAAAAACGAAACAGCCGTTCTTGGAGCCTTCGTGCCGCAGTCCGCTTGTCCGGGTTTGCGTGGTAAGGTGGCTTTCACTCGCTCGTAATTCCCGGTTCGCGCCGGAGTATCGGAAAGCAACAGAAGAGGATCCCCTAATGTCTTGTGCGTCTGCCCCCCTGTCTCGCCGGCTGGCCGTTGTATTGGCGATGCTCGTTGCGCTGGCCGCCTTCGGCACGTTCACACCCACGCGCTCGCTGGCCCAGGAGGGAGCCAAGGCTGCCGACAAGCAGGAAGAGGCGCCCCACCAAAAAAGCAAGCTCATGTGGTTCCTTGAGTCGTCGGGCTGGATCGGCGTCATCTTGCTGATTCTGTCGATGTACTTTATCGCCACCGTGGGCCGGCTGTTTGTCGAGTTGCGCCCGCACATCGTCACGCCGCCCGAAGTCACCGAAGAATGCGACGCCCTGCTGGAGAAACGCGACTTCAAGGGCATCTACGCGGTCGTCCGCGAGGACGATTCCGCCTACAGCCGCATTGTTTCGTCCGGTCTGGCCGAACTGTCCAACGGCCTGGCCGATGCCCGCGAGGCCATGCACCACGTCGGCGAAGTCATCACGGTGGAAATGGAGCGGAAGATCAGCATGCTTGCCGTGCTGGGCACACTGGGGCCGATGATCGGGCTGCTGGGCACGCTG
>DATCFX010000705.1:0-1766 GCA_036509275.1 Pirellulales bacterium
CGGAAAAAAGCCCAAGAGCACATGGGCCAGGACCCGTATCTCGACACGCCGGGCTAAGGATCGACCGAAAAACAACTTCTCCACGACCCCTCGCCCCTTGCGGGAGAGGGCAGGGAGAGGGGCCGGCAAAAACGGAAGTTATTTTTCGTTCGATCCTAAGGGGTCCTGCGGCCGCGGTTTTCGGTCCCGGGATGCGCTCCGCGTTCCAATCCGCCCCGACGGGGCCTGTGTCGTTAGCCAAGGGCGTAAGCCCTTGGAATCCCGGTGACACGCATCCCCAAGAGCCCTGAAAGGGCGGCAGCGCCGCGCGTCGGACTCGAGTTCATGGCGCGTGAACGACGGCAAGACGCTCCTGTCGCCCTTTCAGGGCTGGGCACACGCCTGCACGACATCGCAGTCCACGGGCTCACGCCCGTGGCTAACGACACGCGCCCCTTCGGGGCCAGCCGGGCTACGGCCGCACGCGCCGGCGGTTTTGCGATCGCCGCGGCCGCGAGATTGCTAATAGCACGGCCAGCACGATGCCGGCGATCAATACCGGCGGCGAAAATACCAGCAGCAACAGCCGCGGCCGGATGACGAGTACCAAGGCGACGCTCAGTACGGCCGCCAGCGTCAGCCGGTTCTTCAGCGGCCGCGTGTCGGGTAGCGCCAGCCAGAGGACGGCCAGGATGATCCCGGCGCGCAGGCAGCCGGCCGCGTATTGCTCCGTGGCCGAGGGCGCGCCCCAAACCATCAGGCCCGCGCCCGTGGCCAGCAGTCCAATCGCCATCAGACCCAGGAGCCAGCGTCGCACGGTCGGGTGGTTTTCGGTTCGGTGGTTTCGCGGAAGGAGGGAAGCAGCCAGCGGGTGGACGTTGGCCTGGGCGGTCAGATCTTATCGAGCGAATCGAGCCAGCGAACCAGTTCGGCCAACTCGGATGGATTCAGATACCGATCGGCGGCCGTTTGCCGCACGGTGACGGCGTAACGATGTTCGCGCAACGTCTTGGCGGCCTTGCCCGTGTGCTGCTTGTCGCCGGCCAGGAAAAAGTCGAGCCGATGCTCCGGCTCGTTTTCCGGCATTTCGCCAGCCATCGACGCGAGCACAGGCGCCACGCCGCGCACCAGGTCGCGTGTCTCGAAGGCCAACAGGTAAGCCAGCGCCCCGCCCGTGCGATAACCGTGGGCGGCAATCCGCAGCCGGTCGACATTGTACTGGTCGGTAACCTGCGCGAGCGCCGCGGCCACGAACTCCACGTCGGCCGGGCTCCACTTGCCGCCAGCGAGTGCTTGAGGCGCCAGCAGGATCAAGTCGTGAGCCTCGCAGATCGGCTTCCAGCGCGCGAGTAGCTCCTTGCGATCGAACTCACCGGCCGCGTGCAGCCAGACCACAACGCCGTAGGACACGGCCGGGTTGTAGCTTTCCGGTACGTACGCCAGGCAATCGTTGGTAAAGGCGCCGGCCTGCAAATCGACGGCGCCCACCGGCGGCAAGTCGTCGTCCTCGGCGGCCGTCTGTCCGCGGGCCGCCGGCAGCTTGTC
This sequence comes from Pirellulales bacterium, assembly GCA_036509275.1. Lineage (GTDB taxonomy): Bacteria > Planctomycetota > Planctomycetia > Pirellulales > PNKZ01 > DATATB01. The sequence goes on from DATCFX010000705.1 coordinate 1,525, forward strand.
GGGCACCGGCTCCGTTTCGGCAACCGGCTTGAGCTTGACGACCAGCGGTTTGCCGCGCGCGTCGGCCCCGCGACCAGCGGTCGCGGCTTTGTGGGGAACATCGTCGCCGCTGCGTACGATTTCGAGCGTGGTTTCGTGGCCGATTTCCAAAAGTGCCACCTGCTCGGCCAAGCCCTGGGCATCGATGACCGGCTCGCCGGCCAGCTTTTCGATGCGGTCGCCGGGCACGATGCCGGCCTCGG
>DATCFX010000706.1:0-4641 GCA_036509275.1 Pirellulales bacterium
CGCCTGCTCGTGGGCTGGGCCTGCGCGTATGCCGAGCGGCGGCCGCGGATGCGTCACTGGCTGTTGCGGCAAGCGGCCCGGCTGGCCATGCTCGCGCTGGCGTTGGCCTACGTCGGCATCGTATATTTTACGCAGTACACAAGCTGGTACGGCCTGGCCAGCCTGTACCAGCAGCACGCCTTCCTGCTGCCCGCCCCGTTCTTGAACTATTGAGCGTTCAGCGATGTTCCGGTTCAATTTTCACGGCGGCTTTTTGGATGGCCGGACCCTCGCCAGTGGTAAGGGCCCGGACGGCGCGCCAATGCCCGGCGAGCGCTACGTGTTTCTTTCCGACGGCGGCCGGCTCGGCACGCGGTTCCGCGAGACCCCACCGGAGCGCGACGCCAAATGGAGACGGATGCTCGCGATCGGTCCGGTGGACCGCGACCTCGCTCGAGAGTTTCGTGCGCGGCTCGCGCAGCTCGGCTCCCAGGTTTACGAAGTCACGCATCGCGATGAGCGGTCGGACGAAATTGTCGTGCGCGTGGATTTCGTCGGCGAAGAATCAGCAGGGACGACCATCGGCGGTGCGACCGATGATCCGTACGTCGTCTTAATCGTCGAGATTCGGTTTCCGGCTGGCCGCCCGACCGACGATGACGTGGCGACGCGTGATGCCATTCTGGCCGAGCTGCTCCAACATTGCCTGCCAACGCCCTCGGCCAGCGGAGAAGAACCGGGCGCTCTCTGTTTTTCGACCCCCTGGGCTGACGAGGCCACCGGCCGACAACGGATTGCCGACGTGCTCGGCCGGCTGCTGCCGGGAATTGAATTCGAGATCACCGCACTGCCCGGTCCGTAATTCGCCGAGGCAACGAACCACGGAGTTCCCAGGGCGGCACCGTTTTGCCCTAGAACACCGGGCGGATCCGTGGCCTGCTTCCGTCTCACGCGTCGCCGGCGGCGGCTTCCCAGGCGCGGAGTTGTGCTTGGAGTTGGGTCCAGGTGAGGCACTGAGGCGGGACGGCGGGCAGTTCGTGCAGATCGGCTGCAAAGCGGGCGCTGGCCACGTGCTCGGCTTCTTGTTCCAGCGCGCTGATCCAGGCGGGAACGTCCAAGCCGGCGCCGGTCGGGTTCTCGGTAAATTCCGCCAGCTCCTGTTCGAGGAGTTTGAACGCGCCGGAGCAGCCTCCCCGGCGGGCATCTTGCATGGCCGGAGCGATGCGGGCTCGGATGCGGTCGATCGCCAGCGGCCGCAGAAACCGCTCCTGCAAGCGATCGGCCACGGTCGGCAGCCGCGCCGCGTGCCGCCGCACCAGTTCGTCGAATTTTTGCAGATGCTTGTGGGCCACTTCGTCCGTGCGCTGGGCGATGGCCTGCCGCCAGAGTTCGGCGGCCGACATCAGTCCGCGCCGCACGAGCGCTTCGTGCGCCACGATGAGCGGCCGCAGGTTCCAGGCCACGCGGTCGTAGCTGGCCTTGAGCCGCAGGAAGTCCAGGAGCACGTACAGCAGTTCGCCGCGGTCCGACTGCGTCGTGGTGCTGTTGAAGTCCTTGTACTCGCCGTAGTTTTCGACGATCGCCTCGATCACCAACCCCAATTGTTCGACGGCCGCCGGCCAGGGCAGCGCGTGGCCCAATTCGTGGACGAGCAGGGGCGGCTCTTCGCCCGGTTCCGGTTCGCGCTCGTGCAATTGCCGCAGATAGGCTTCGACGCCCTGGTGCAAAATGGCCCGCAGGTTGCCGAGGTTCAAGAACCGCGGCGTGAACAGTTCGTGACCGTAGCGCTGGATAAAGGCCACGAGCGTTTGCCAGCGCTGCTTGTCGGCGACTTTTTCCAGCACCGAGAGCCGTAGCGAACGGCTATGGTCGAGCCAACGTTTGAGCAGCACGTCATTGATGGTCTCCAGCGCGGCCGTCAAGCGTGCATCGCGCTGCTCCTGGTCCTCGCCGGCCAATTCGGCCGAAGCATCGACCAAACACTGCACTATGGCCAGTAGCCCGGCTTCGAACAGGCGATCGAACTCCGTCACCACGCCTTCGCCACCGGGACGGTTGCGCTCCATGGCCTGGCCGGTGTCGATGATTGCGAGCGTTTCGTCCAGCAGTCCCAAGCGCGGCAGCGTGCGGGCAAACCACAAGAGGAGTTGCTGCACCTCCTGGGCTTCGAACACTTTGCGCGGATCGCCGTGCTTCGACAGCGGCACGTACAGCACGGGCTGCTGCTCCAGCGCCCGGCGCAGCGCCGGAAACTCGGCCCGCAATGCCACGCGATCGCCTTGCCAGATCGGCCGCAGCGCGGGGATCGCTTTGGCATACCAGTCCGGGCCGCCGCTTGGCGGGGCATCGTGTCCGCCGATGGCCATCAGCAGTCGGGCGGCCGCGCTGGTTTCGACCGCGGTGGCGATGGTCTGGCCGAGCATGCTTTCCTTGAGCAGCCGGCGGCGGTCGTATTCGACGAGCGAATCGTGCGTGCCGGTGGGCGGAGGCAGCCGATGCCGCTCGATGGCCTCGATCAGCTCCAGCAGTTTCGAGCGGTTATGCACGGCCTGCTGACACCAATTGGCCAGCACGTCGCGGCGGTCGGCGTCGTCGGCCAGGTGTGCGGTGCGCGTGGCGGCGATCATCCATAGCCGGGCCAGTGCATGCAAAAACGCCAGGCGATTGGCGATCCGCGTGCTCTCGGCCTCGAGTTCGAAATCGCTGGCCGGCGGCCCGCCTTCGAGCGTCTCGCCCTCGACGTCGTCGTCCGTGCTGTCGCGGTAGGTCACTTCATCGTAGGCGGCACTGAACAAATCGTCGGCATCGTCGGCATCCGGATCGTGGCCCGGCGGTTCGCCCAGCCCGCGTTCAAACCGCGGAACTTCCCAAAACACGTCGGCGTTGGCTTCCAGGTAATCGAAAAACTTGACTGCCTGTTGCCAGGCTTGGGCATCAGCACAAAAAGCCGAAGCGCCCGCCCGCTCGGCCCGCGGACAACCTCCCAGCAGCTCGCTCATCCAGCGCAGCGCCAGGGCCTGAAACGCGTAGCCCCCGGCCGCCAGCGGCATCCGCTCGCTCTGCGCCAGCCATTGGGTCAACAGCGCACGCGAGGCCACGTAGTCGGGCTTGTCCAAAAGCGCGCCCACGGCCAGCGCAAAAGCCTTCGGCGAGCGGAAGCGGGCCACGTGCTGCCGCCAAAAGCCAATGTCGCCCGCCGCCTCACCCGCCTGGTGCCAGGCACCCAGGGCCGCAGCCACTTCGCGGGACGACTCGGCGGCGTCGCTGCCCGAAAAACCCTCGACGCCCGAAACCTCGGTCGTAGCGAACTGGTCCCACCACTGGGCCAGCGGTTCCAACTGCGAGCGGATCTGCTGCTGGAGTTCCCTTTTGCCGGCCGCGGCGGCTTCGCCCTCGAGCCGGGCCGCCAGCCGAAAGATCTCGCGCACCAGATGTACCAGCACGTCGACGCGGTGGTCGCGCACGCTGTTCTCCAGCGCCGCAAACAAGCTGAACTGTCCCTGGAAGCCGAGAATGTTCCAGGGATCGACCAATGCCCCGCACTCGATGGCCCGCTTCAGCAACTCCTCGACCTCGGGCAATCGCTCCACCGCCGCCTCGAGGTTGCCGCGCTCCAACTCCAGGTGGCCGCCCGTCAGCCGGCCACTGATTTCGCAAATCATCCGGGCCGAGGCCACCGGCACGATCGAAGCCTGCCGGCTGCTGGCCTGCGGATAGCCCATGCCGGCAAACAGTTGGGCCAGGTGGACGTGCTGCAACTGCGTGGCCCGCAGTCGCGCCAGCCGCTGGTTCAGATCCTGACGCGCGCCGCCAAACGGTTGGCGCAGCGCGGCCGCTTCGGCCCGCAGCCGGTCGCCGTGGCGTCCGGTCGTCTTGTCGAGCAGGTGCAAGTAGAACTGATCGCGGAAGGTGGCGATGCGCGGCAGGAGCTTGGCCAGAGTCATGCCCGAATCGTGCGTTTCGGGCGATTGGCCGCCGACGGCCGCGGCCATCAGAATCACGCCGGCCAGTACGGCCCCGGCCTCGAGTAGCCGCTCGTCGGGCGGCAGATTGCCGGGCCCTTGAGTCCGCTGCCAAATGGCTTCGAGCGTCACGCCCCGGAGCACAAACCGTCGGTATCGGCCCTCGATGTCCAGTAGGTGCGGATCCCACTGGCCGAACTGATGGTTGGGCCGCTTGTTGACGGGGTGGTCGAAATCATAGGCCCGCGGATCCCGGGCCAACTCATTCAGCAAATCCGGCTCAAACCAGGCCTGCCGCAAAATTTCGGCCGGCATTTGGTTCAGGATCGAAACGGCGCATTCGATCAGCGGTTGATAGGGGCCGACGACAATGCCCGCCCCCCGGACAAACAGCGGCAGCGGGGCGACCCATTCATGCGGATAAGGCTCGATCCGCTGGGGGGTGTGCAGCACGGCAACCGGCCGATAGCCCAAAAAATCGTTCAGTTCGTCGATCGCGCCGGCCACGATCCGCGCATGCTCGGTCCAGGGGGGGCCTTGCCGCAGCACGGCGGCACAGGCTCGGGCCAAAAAAAACGGCTGAAACAGCGTCCGGTCGCTTTGATGTTGCAGCAAATCGCGATGATAGCGGCGGTAGGCGGGCAGCAGGCGGTCGAAGGCCAGGCCGAGCACGGCCTCGGCCTGTGCCGTATCGGTCAAG
>DATCFX010000707.1:0-1863 GCA_036509275.1 Pirellulales bacterium
TCTCCGCAACTCCTCTCCCCTTGCGGGAGAGGGCAGGGTGAGGGGCCGGGAAAAACCGAAGTTATTTTTCGGCCGATTCTTACTTGCCGGGATCCGCGAGTTGGCTGGGGGCGGCAGCCGGCCGCTGGGGGTTGGCGGCAACTTCGTCGGTGCCGGTTTGAATAATCATCTGGCAGGTGAAAATGACCGGCACCAGCGTCGTGGCGCCTTTGACCGCTTTTTCGGCTTCGACGGCCGCCACTTTGGCCTGCTCCGCTTCAATCACGCCGTTGGGATCGTCGAACCAGCCGGGGCCCTGTTGCATGACTTTCGCCGTGGTCTGCGCCGCCACGTCAAACAGCCGCCCGCGCACCGTCAGCTTTTGGCCCGGGCGCACGGCGCTGACTTCAGCCACGTCGACCGTCATGTGCGGTTTGCTAGCCAGCGAAAACTCGAAGGCGTTGAATTTGCACTTGCGCGCGGGACGCATTTCCCACAGGCCGCCGATTTTGCGCACCAGGCAGCCGGCGATGAGCTGCCGAGGGCCGGGAGTCACCAGCGGCATGTCGTCGTGCTTTTGCGGCGTGTAGAACTCGAGCTGCGAAACCTTCTCGGTCACGCGCCCGGCCTCGTCGATCTTGCCGGCGAAGCGGACCCATTTGCCGAGCTTGAGCATCTCGGGCTCGGCCGGCCCCACCACGTGTACGTCGCTGACGCCGCGGCTGGGATAGATGACCATGATGGTCCGCTGGCCACTGTCGTCGACCGCGTCGACCATGCCGGAGCTAGCGCTGACGACCCGGCCTTCCCACGCAGCTTCCGGCAAGGCATTCACGTTGAATTGCGAGTGCCGGTCGTACCATTTCTGGTATTCGGTTCCTTTTTTGCACGTTCCGCACCAACCCATCACGTAGTAGAACGCCTTGTGACTGGGGGGCAGCTTGTACAGCACCGGCCAGGTCGACAGCGTGGCGTTCGGATCACGCGCGTAGGGGTCGCTCACGAACAATTGCGCCATCGCCGTCTGACCCCAGAGGCACGAACCCAACACTGCCAGCAACGCGACGCGACGCATAACGACCTCCGCCGATAACTCGGGTGGTAATGGATGGAGCGACTATTATTGTCATTCAAGGCCAGCCAGGAAGCAAAACATTTTGTACCAGGCCGGTACTCGATCGCCCGGCGCCCCCCGGGCTGGGCAGCCGCATCGAAGCGTTTTCCCCAAGCTTGAGGGGGGCGTGGCCCGGCGTCTACTGCCCGCATGCCGGGCCTTCGCCACCAAGCCGAGCCTTTTGGGATCATTGTTCCCGGCTCGGCGGCCACGTAGGATGAGGGCTGACCCCCTGGAGGGAGGCAAGGCTTTGGCCGCACGTTCGATTCAGCAGCGATTTTTGCTCCCGGTCGTGGCCGTCGTGGCGGCGGCGCTCGCCGTTTCGGCGGCCATTACGGCGGCCTGGCTGCATCATACGGTGCAGCAGCGCGACCAGCAGCGGCTGGCCCGGGTGGTGGCCGCACTGACGGCGCCGGGTTTTCCACTCAATCAGCCGGTGCTGGCCAAGATGAGCGGCCTGTCGGGCGCCGAATTTGTCGTGCTCGATGCAGGGCAGCACCCGCTCGCGACGTCCTTGCAACTCGACCAAAACGCACTCGATGGTCTGCTCGGCGCATTGGCCGAGCCGCGTGCGCCCGGCAACGTCATGGCCGCAGTGACTTTGGGCGAGCGGCCGTATTGGGCCGAGGCGGTCGCATTGACGCCGCGCTGGGACGGCGGCGGGCGGCGGCTGATCGTGCTCTCGCCGGCCGATCCGTTTTGGGCGAGCACCCGCGGCATGGTGCTGCCGCCGCTGGCCGTGGGGCTGGCGGCCTGCGTGCTGCTGGTGG
>DATCFX010000708.1:0-1970 GCA_036509275.1 Pirellulales bacterium
CGCCAGCAGCCGGGCCAGATCACAGCGAAACTTTTCGCCCGTGCTGAGCACTCCATAGGGCTTGATCCACGACGGCGGCGAGCTGAAGCCGACCGACGTGAGCAATCCGGTGATCGTGCGCATCGGCAGCTCGCCCAAGCAATCGACGACGGCCCGATCCGCCGGCCAGGCGGGCAGTTGATCGAAGTCCGGCCCGAACAGCCGCCTGGCCAGCGTGCTCTTGCCGCTGCCGGAGGGGCCGACGATCAGCCCCAATCGCCAATCGCCGGCCAGCTCGGGCACTTCCACCCGCAGCGTCTCGTTGGACTTGTCGGCCAGCGGCACATCGAACATGCCGCCAACCTGCCGAACGCGAAACGAATCGTGTACCGGGCAGCTCAACTTGATTTCGATTTCAGACATGGGAATTCAACGATGAAGTAGGAATGCGGAATGATGAATGAAAGAGGACAGACGAGGGTCTTCCCCCATTCATCATTCATCATTCCTACTTCCTCATTTCCTTTACAAATTGAGCGGCTTGCAGGCGTAACCTTCCGTGCTCAACCGCTCGTAGAGCCCGCGCTGGTCGGCTTCGTCGCGGCATTCGACCACCAGTTGAAAGACTTCGGGAATCTCGATGCCCGGCACATCGCGCTGGGCGTCGTCGCGGGGCGGATCGGCCAGTCGATCGAGTAGCCGCTGCACGGCCGCGTTCTCGGTATCGACTTGCGCTACCAGGTCGCTGAGCGCCGCAAAATTGGTTTCGGCCATTGCGGCCAGCGGATCGTGCAGCGCCAGCAGCTTGTCGGCTTCGGCCGCCGTCACGTCCAGCACGAGCACCGGCACTTCCATTTCCGGCGTCAACTCGGCGCGCAAATGGCCGTCGATCAGCTCCAGCGTGCCGTCGTCCAGCGGGCGCACGAGCAGGGCATCGGCGTAGCCGATTTCGGCCAGCATGCCCAGCATGGCGTCGCGCTGCCGCGAGGGATGCGCCCGCCAGTTCTTGCTGCTGGGACGCAGCAGCCCGGCCTTCACCCGGCGAAACTCTCGAATCCGATCGCGGATCAACATGGCAGCTCCAAGACCAAGTACAGAGTGATGAGTGCAGAGTGCAGAGTGCAGAGTGATGAGTGATGAGTGAGGAGCGCAGAATGAAAGAGTGAGTCGCCCGCGCTCTCACTCATCACTCTGCACTCATCACTCTGCGCTCTAGAAGATTCCCAGACCGAAGCCGCGGGTGCGGATCACGGTGCGGCTGCGCACGCGGATCGGCCGCTGACGGACGATCACCTGCTGCTGCACGATGGTCGGCGTGGCCACGATCGTGGGCACGGCGTAGGTCATGACCACCGAGGGAACGGCCACCGCCGAAGTGGCGATGACGGTCGGCACGTTCACGACCGTCGCAGCGGCGGCTACGCTTTGCCCGCAACCTCCCAGCGCCACGGCCGGACAAGCCGATGCCGCGCGGCCAAAACCGCCGGCCAGACACAACAACAGGCACGAAGTCATCCACAAACAACGCATGCTGGACCTTCCTTTCGAAGAAATCATCACACTCATCCCAATCACACTTGCACGATTGCACGGTCACTTCGCCCGTTCCGCTGGCGCGGGTGCCGGGCTGGCCGGAGGCGGAACCGGTGGCGGTTGAGAACCATTCGCCCCGCCCGCTCCGCGGGGCGCCTGGGCGCGCGCCGCAAACTCTTGCAACAAGCGGCCCAGATCCTCAGCCGACAGGGTCTTGCCCGAGCTGGCCGGCGGCATCCGCTGGCTTGGGTCGTCGGAGAGCACGCGGCCGATGCACTTCAATCGCACGTCCGGCGCGAGCGTGCGTAGATCGCTTAGGTCCAGTCCCGCCTTGGGCTGCGGGCCGCTGTGGCAACCGGCGCAAGTCTTGGATACCAGTGAGGGAATCGCCTCCGGCTTGATGACGCCGGCGCTGGTGAGCCGCGCCAGAATCTTGGCGGCAATCCGGTCTTCGACCG
>DATCFX010000709.1:0-6527 GCA_036509275.1 Pirellulales bacterium
GAGGCGGGGCCGGCCACGGCGGGCGAACTGCGGCGCGCGCTGGAGTCGCGGTCCCCGGCCGGACTCGATCCGGAAGCCTTTTGGACGCTGGCCGAAGAACTCGATTACGAGGCGCGCATCGGTTGGAGCGAAGCCGATGACCACGGTGCGTTTGATGTGGCGCTGCGCCGCAAACAACACTCGGCGCCATCCATCCCGCCGGCGCTGTCAAGCGCAACGCCGGGCTTGTTGGCGCGGCGGGCTGCCTGGAGTCGCTACACCACGGATCCGGTCAAAGGACTGCTGGCGGGGCGTTTGGTGCCCGAGCTGCGCGCGCGGCTGGCCGACCAACTGCCGGCGGCCTGGATGCCATCGTCGTTTGTGCTCATCGAAAGCCTGCCACTGACGGCGGGTGGCAAGCTGGATCGCCACGCGTTGCCGGCGCCCACCATCTGCCGGCCCGACTGGTCGGGGCCGGTCGTCGGTCCGCGAAATGAGGTGGAAGCCCGGCTGGTTGGCATTTGGGAGCAGTTGCTCGGCGTGCAGCCGGTGGGCGTCCACGACAACTTTTTCGAGTTGGGCGGGCATTCGATGCTGGCGGTGAAGATGGTGGCCGAGGTGGAACAGACGTGCGGCCGGCAGTTGCCGCTGGGCGTGCTGTTTCAGCGGCCCACGGTGGCCCAACTGGCGGAGTTGCTCGCGCGGCCCGCCACGGCCGAGGGCGCTTCGTCGCTCGTGCCGATTGCGATGGCCGGGCGCGGCAGCCCGTTGTTTCTCATCCATCCGGCCGGCGGCACGGTGTTCTGCTATCGCGATTTGTGCCGGGCGCTGGGCGACGATCGGCCGTTGTACGGCCTGCAAGCCCAGGGGTTGGATGGCCGCCACGCGCCGCCGGCGCGCATCGCAGACATGGCGGCGCATTATGTGCATGCCATCCGCGCGGTGCAGCCGCGGGGGCCGTATCAGTTGTGCGGCTGGTCGCTGGGCGGCAACATCGCCTACGAAATGGCTTGCCAACTCCAGCGTCAAGGCGACGAAGTCGGCTTGCTCGCCTTGCTCGATGCCGGCGCGCGACCGCCCGACCGGCAGACGAGCGACGCCGACTTCCTGGCGATGCTCGCCGGCCTGTTTCCCGATCAGCAGCAAGTGCCGCTGGAAACGCTGCGGCAGATGACGCCCGGCGAGCAGCTCGTTTTCTTCATTGAGCGGGCCCAGCAGGCGCAGCTGGTGGCCGTGGATCTGGACCTGGAGACTAGCGCCCGGCAGGTATTCGAGGTGTTTCAGGCCAACGTGCAGGCCATCGCCGAGTATCGGCCGGGGCCTTATAGCGGTCCGATCGTACTGGTCAAAGCGGCCCAGCAGGCCGTGGAGCTGTCGGCCGACGACGCGTTGGGCTGGCGCCCCTACGCCTCTGGCCCGATCGAGTTGCACACGGTTGCGAGCGACCACGTACACATGCTCGCCGGCGCCAGCGTTGAGCGCATTGCGGCCCTGCTGCTGGGTCATCTGGCGAGCGGCTGACGAATCAGAAGCCGGGGTCTTCCCAATCGGTCAGATTCAAGGGCGGCCGATCGGCCAGCCGCGCATGGGCCACGTTCTCGCGATGCTTGCGAGGGCCGGGGCTGTGATGCTGGACGCCCGGCGGGCAGCCGATCCATTCCGCGTGGGTCACTTCGCCCAAAAACGTGCCGCTAAGCGCGTAGGCCGTCATGCCCGCCATATAGCCGACATTCCTGCCATCGGCATCGTACAGCGCGTCGTTCGAATACCAGCCGGCAAAGTGACCGGACCGGACCTTCCACAAAGGCGTCATCTCCATAGCAGTCCATTCCGCATGAGGACTCGTCGAATCGATCGTCCGTAGGCTAGGGCATCCTACGGAACGAGTCAATTTCTCAGAAGTTGTCAAGGTAGGCCGGCGTACCCTGACTCCTTTATCTGCTCGGCGGCTGTTTGACGGCGGGCGTGGCAGCCGGCGGGTGCTCGGGCTCCGGGTTGGGCTCTCCGGCTGCGAGCCGCATGGCCTCTTCCAGGCTTCGCCGGACGTCGGGGCCTTTCAGACCAGCGCGCAAGGCGGCGTGAAAATGCTTCGCCGCTTCGGCCGGCTGATGTTCCGACAGCAACAACACGGCCAGATTGTACTGCGCCAGTCCCAGCAACGGGTCGTCATGCACGGCCCGCTCGTATTCGGCCTTCGCCGCGGCGTACTTCCCTGCTTTCGCCAACACGGTGCCGTAATTGTAATGGGCTTCGGCGTAGTGGGGCGCTAATCGCAGGGCCTCGCGAAACTGGGCTTCCGCCTCGCGCGGGCGGCCCAAGATGGCCAATTGCGACGCCAGATTGGCGTGCGCCTGCGGATAGCCGGGATTGATTTGGACGACCCTGGCATAGTGTTCGGCCGCCGCGGCGTACTTGCCTTGTTTCGCCAGCAAGGTCGCCAGGTTGTTGTGCGCCATCCACGCGTCGGGGTTCTTCGCCAGCGTGTCGTTCCACAGGCTTTCGTCATCGCGAAACGCTGGAATACGATGCCACGCAAGCGGCACCAGCAGGATCACGATTACGAGCGAAACGGCCCGCAGGGCCTGCGTGCCGAGCCTGGCGGCCAGCGTCGCTGAGAACGCGGCGATGCACGCCAGGCTGGCCAGATACTGGAAATGATCGGCCACGAACGAGAACCGCATCGGATACGTGTCGAAAAAACCCAGCGCCGGCAGCAGCGTGCCCGCAAACAGCAACAGCGCCGCCAGCGGCCCGCGGCCGATCCGCCGGCGCAACACCAGGCAGCCCGCCAACAACAGCGCAAAGGCGATCGGCCAGGCCCATTGCCAGGGCACGTGCGGGTCGATGTGCCAGCGCGGATAAATGAAGATCAGATTACCGGGCCATGCCAGCTTGGCCAGATAAAACCAGAGTGCGCGGCCGGCAATCAGCAGACGGCTGGCAAACGACAGGTCCCACGGCTCGCCAACCGCGCCGACGTGGTACTTTTCCAGGACAACCGTGATGACCGCCAGGTAGCCGCCGACCGCAAACATCGGCGCCGTCATCAGCCACGCCCGCTTGCCGACGTGTCCGATTTTCCACCACCGCAGTAGCAGAATGGCAGCCGGCAGCGAGCAGGTCACGGTTTTGCTCAGCAGTGCCGCCGAATACATCAACAGCGATGCCAGGTACCACTTGTTAGCGCCCGCGGCCGGCTCGGATCGATCGGCGGGCCAGTAGCGCAGAAACGAGCCCAGCGCGCCGAGATAGAAGAGCGTCGAAAGCAGATTCTTGCGCTCCGTGACCCAGGCCACGGTTTCGACCTCGACCGGGTGGACGCTGAAGATCAAGGCCGCCAGCAGCGCGCCGGGCAGCATTAGCAGACGTAGCACGCGGTAGGCCAGCACCGCGTTGGCAGCGTGCAGCAGCAGGTTGACCAAGTGATAGCCTAGCGGGGCGAGCCGCCAGACGTGGTATTCGAGCCAGAAGGTCGTGTAGACCAGCGGGTAATACTGAGGAGTGGCCGCCGGATCCAGCCAGATGCTCAGCAGCCCGCCGGGAGTGCGCAGCAGCGGATTTTTGGTGACATAGTGGTCGTCGTCCCAAATCCAGCCGGCGGATAGAGCCGGCACGTAGGCGACGAACGTGAGGCATACGATGCCCAGCAGCGGCAGCCAGGAGTGCAACGCCGCAGCGGCATCCGGCGAGGTCTCGGATGCCGGGGTTTTGCGTTGTTTGATGGCCTGCAAGCGGCGTGCGCACATGTTGCTGAAAAGATCGGTGGGCGCGCTTGAGCCGCGGTCTGAAGACTACGGCCGCGGCGGTTGGTTGAGGGGAGGATCGTCCGACGGCGGCCGAGATTGCGCGGGCGGGCGGCGCGGGCCGCGGCCGGAGTCTTTGCTTGACGGGGGCGGACGGTCGCCGGCCTCGCGCGGGAAGAAGCGGCGGAAGTCGCCGCCGCCACGCGAAGGCATGCCGCCACGCGACGATCCGTACGCGCTGCCCAGCGACTGGCGGATCCAATCACCGACCAACTCCGAGCCGCGATGCGCTTCGACGGCCTGAATCAATCGCTGCCTGGCTGCCGGTGACAGCTTTTCGCTCAGGACTCGCAGATCCGGCGGCCGGAATCCGACGCCATGCCCTATGCCGGTCTGCTGGGACCGCTGCCACACCAACCGCGCGAGCATGCGACGCCGCTCGGCCGCGGGCGCCTGTTCGAGCCGCGTTCGCTGCTCGGGCGGCAGAACTTCCAGGGCGCGGTGCTCGATCCAGGCCGCCACCACCTGTTCGTCCTGTGGGCTGAGCCGCTGGGCCGCCCAGCGGGATTCCTGGCTGATGAACTGCTTGATGCGCGCCAGGCGGGCATCGCCGGACAGTTGCAGTAGCTCCGATCGCTTTTCCATCGGCAACTGCCGGACCCAAGCGGCATAGCGCAGCATGATCGCGCGCAGCCGATCGGCTTCCGGATCCTGCTCCAGAGCAGCGGCAAATGCGCGGAGCCGGCGCTGCTCGTCGGGCTCGAGCTGCTCGAGGCGTTGCTGATTTTCCAGCAGCGTTTGCTTCTGCTCCGGCGACATGTGCGCGATCCGCGCGCGGCGTGCCGACAGCACGTCGACAGCCGCCACGCAGCCCAAGGCCAGCACGACGCAGAGCAGGCGCGACCATTTGGGCGTCCCCAAAGCAGGTCGAAGGCCTGGATCAGCCCCGAAGGGGCGAAAGTTGTTAGCCAGGGGCGTGAGCCCCTGGAAATGCGACGGACCGTGCATGAGCCCTGCAAGGGCGACAGTGACTGGCGCCCCTTCGGGGCTCGGCGGCGCGACGGTGCTGCGTGTCCAGGGGCTCACGCCCCTGGCTATTGACTTTGCGCCCCTCCGGGGCGAAGCGCTGTCGGCAGCAACCGCAGACGAATCCTCCGCGCGGCCTAATCGCCGGTCATGGCTCATGGGCGGCCTCCGCGTCGGTGAACAATCGCTGGTGTTCGAGTCCGCGCACGAAGTCGATGCGGCCGGCCTGCTGGTAGGCATCCAGATGTTCCACGAGCGGCAGATCGCGGAGCAGTTGCTCGTTGGGATCGGGCCAGGCCAAGTGGCCCAGACCAAAGCCCGCCCCCAGGGCCGCCGCCAGGCAGCCGGCCAGCAACAGCGGCCCCAGCCAACGGCCCGCGCGTCCTCGCGCCGGAGATTGCAAATCGGCGGCGGCCAGCGCCACCATTTCGACCGTGGTTTGCGTGAACGCCACGTGGACCTGCGACCGCGGCAGCCGGTCCAGCAGATCCCACGACTGCCGCAGGCGGGCCAACTCGTCGCGAAGTGCGCCGTCGCCAGCCAGCAACTGCTCGACGCGCTGGCGCCCCTCGGCGTCCAGCTCGTCGTCGAGATAGGCCGACAGCAGATCGAGCGATTCGGCACGAGCGGTTTCAGGTCGGGTCATTGTGGCCGGGCCTCGGGCCGCTGGCCGGTTTGCAGGTAGGGCTCGAGCACTTCGCGCAGGTTGGCCCGGGCGCGCGACAGCAACGATTTGATCGCCTGGGGAGTCAAGTCCATTGCAGCGGCGATATCGGCGTAATTCATCTCTTCGAATTTGCTGAGCAACACCGCCATCCGCTGCCGCTCGTTGAGCGACTCCAGTGCCAGGCGGACAATCGCCTGCATCTCGGCCTTGTCCAACACGCGGGTGGGCATCTGGCCGCTGGCGGCTTGGGCCAGCTCGTCGAGCCGGGCGGGCGCTGTTTGGGCCGTCGGCGAAGACTGCACGGATACTTCCCGCCTCCGCTGCCGCGACCGGCGGGCATTGCTGGCCACGTTGTTGGCGATCGTAAACAGCCAGGTCGAAAACCTGGCACCCGGCACATACGTCTTGCGCGAACGATAGACCCGCAGGAAGACGTCCTGCGCCAGGTCTTCGGCCTGCGTGCGTTCGCCGACCAGGTGCTCGAGCACCGTCATCAGGCGGTTCTGATAGCGCAGCATCAGCTCTTCGAACGCCGCAGCATCGTCGTCGCGGACCTGCAGCATCAGCCGCACGTCCGGATCGAGCGTCGCATATCGCAGTGCAGCCGATTCGCTCGTGGCCAACGGAGGACCAGAAAAAAAGGATGAAGGATGAATGCGGAATGATGAATGCAGGAGACGACGATGACTATCTAATGATGCAACCCCGGTCAGGCGGAAAAGTTTCTCAGGAATGGATAAAGTGCGGAATCGTTCTCGTTGAACGCGTACGCCTTAAGGTCTTTTCATTCATCATTCATCCTTCATCCTTCCGCATTGGCAGCCACTGCCTGGTTCGAACGTCGCAACTGGCCGCAGGCGGCGTCGATCTTGTCGCCCTTGCGCTGGCGGACTTGTACGTTGATGTGGCCGGCGCGCAGCAGCGCGAGAAATCGCTCCTGGTCTTTTTCAGCGGGCGTCTGGTACGGCAGGCCGGCCACCGGGTTGTAGGGAATCACGTTGAGCAGGGCGGTGCGGCCACGCAACAAGCCGACCAACTGCCGGGCGTGCTCGGGCCGGTCGTTGATGCCGCCCAGCAGCACGTACTCGAACGTCAGTCGCCGACCGCTGGAT
>DATCFX010000710.1:0-6154 GCA_036509275.1 Pirellulales bacterium
TCCCAGGGCGTTGCGAAAGATATGGTCGCCCAACTCGGCCAGGCGGCAGGTGGTCAGCATGCTGACGTGGCCGTCCTCGAACAGCACATTGTGGCCCCGGCTGCCGCAGGCGCTGCCGCCACAACCACTCGAGCTATGGGCTTCGGGCGAGTCGGCCATCAAGGCGTACGTCGCGCGGCCGCGATTGCGCAGGGCGTGATAATGCCCGTCTTCGAGATACCCCATCCCGTAGCCGTAGCTGCCGCCCATCCTGGCTTTCATCTGCCGCAGTTCAGCACCTCGACTGGCGCGCAGGGCCGCCACCGTCGGAATATGGAATTCGCCGCAGCGGGCCAACTCGGACCCGGGGCAAATGACATCGCTGGACGAGATCAAGCCGGCGTCGTGCAGTGCCGGAGCATAGACTCCGGCGGCCGACAGCCGACCGGCGGCCGGCACGCGTGGGAAGTAGCCGTCGTGCAGCGTGCTGTATTCGACCAGGCCGTGGCCCAGGTTCATCAGGTTCGCCTGGCACCCGCGGATCTGGGCGCCATTGCGGCTGCTGAGGACCGCGGGAAAAAACAGCATGGCCGCGACGCAGACAAAGCCGGCAGCCACTGCCAAATCCTGTACGCGCCAGGTACACGACCCACCAAACTGCGAGACGCTCGGCCCCAGCCGGTCGATTACATAGCGGCAAGTGCGGCCGGCCAGCCCTCGCGGCGGCACCGGTTCGGACCCTTCTTCGGCCTCGGCCAGCGGCAAGAGCCGGGCCTGCAGCAACTCGAACTGCTCGCGAAGCTCGGGATCCGCGAGCAGTCGGGCTTCGATGGCTTGGTGCTCGGCTGGCTCGAGTGCCCCCAACAAGTAGCCGAGCAGTTGTTCACGCATTGAACGGTCGTTCATGGGATTTTTGGGCATCGTCCCAGGCTTCGGTCAGCTTCAGGATGGCGGTGTGCATCCGGCTTTTGACGGTCCCCACCGGCACGCCAAGCACATCAGCCGCTTCTCGATACTTCAGCCCTTGATAGTAGATCAAGGTCAACACTGTTCGCAGGCTCTCGGGCAACTCGACAACGGCCCGGTGGATCCATTCGCTCCGCTCTTCCGCCTCGATACCGGACGTGGGGTTGGTCTCTTTGCTGGTGAGCAAATCGAGCAGGCTGCCCAGGTCCTCGGCATCTTGCGTGGCTCGCCGGTCGAGGCTGACCATGCGATGCCTTTTGTTTCTCCGCTGTGCGTCGATCGCCTGGTTGGTGGCGATCGTATAGAGCCACGGCCGCACTTTACGTCCCGGCTCGAATTGCTTCGCCTTCAGGTGTACCTGCAAAAAAGTCGCCTGGAAAGCATCTTCCGCCATCGCTGCATTGCCCAGGTAGCGCCGCAAGTAGCTAAACAGCTCGCGCTCGTAGCGATGCACCAGCACCGCAAACGCTTGCCGGTCCTGCTGGTCGCGATAGGCCAGCAGCAACTCTTCGTCAGTCTGGTCGACCCAAGCGGGGGCCGACTGCTTGTTTACCATCACGCTGTTACTAATCATTGCTACGGACCTCGTGGCGGGGAGAGTTCGCCGGAATCTCGGCAAAGTGACCGAAACTCTCGCAGCGGTGCCACCCTCCTACCGCACAATTAGACCTGCTTACCCATGTTCCCGTTTCCGCCTGAGAACCGCCGCTCCACAAGTTTTGGCAGTCGGCTGCCAGCCGCAGTCCTCGGCCCCCTATAAAGCAATTGACGTGCCATTAACGATTCGTAAGGCCAGCGCGGCCTATAAACCCTGTGCGAGCCAGCCGATAAGCCCGCCCGCGATACCTTCGGCAGGTTGGTAATAACCGGCAGCCGGCCTGCAATTCCTTCCAAGACCAGTCGTATCATGGCGGCAGATCCTGGCAGCAACGACGCCTGGCAGCAGCTTGCAGAAAGCCAATCCGGCATGGCAGTTACATCAAAGCTATCGGAGCGGCATTCTGGCGGTAAACATGGCCCGAAATCATCCGCAAGTCGCGGCTGTTTGCCCAAGTTTTCCGCAATCCGGTCGGTAGCACGGATAAGTCTGGCCAGCGTCGCCCAATAGTATCGTAACGATCGAAATCAAGTTAATCATTGTGATGACAGTACATGTCGGATTTGCGACAGTCGCGAGCCTCTGTCTAATATCAAGACGCCCCACGAGCAGCAGAGCGGGCAAGGCTGCTATAAAGGAGCGGCACGATCGAAAAAGCTTGGTCCTTCGCGCGGCCCACTGTGTCCCGCCCTGGGGGCCTGAAGGAGGAAAGTCATTTTGCAAGACGATTCGGGCATGATCGACGAGCAAGCCGTGGCCAACGATTCGGCTGCCGGCCAAACGCCGCAACCGCCGGCCGAAGAAATGACGCCCGACCAACTGGCCGAGGCCAAGCGTTACGGACAGCAGAAGCTGGCCGTAAGCCTGGTCGAGAAGGCGACCGATTTGGCTGCGGTCACCGTCTTCGCCCTGCTGTTGGCTCGGCCGCTGGATGCCTGGCTGTCCGAGTGGTTGCCGTGCGCCACGCTGCGGCTCCTGGCTTTTTTCGGCATCATGACGCTGGCGATGGCCTTGTGTTCCTGGCCGCTGGAGTTTTACAGCGGCTTTGTGCTCGAGCACCGTTTCGGCTTGAGCCGGCAGACGCTATTGCGCTGGCTGGCGCGCGAAGCGAAAGAGGCCGTGCTGGGGTTGCTGCTGGGCGCCGTCGTGGTGGTCGGACTGTTCTGGCTGATCTGGTCGACCGGCTCGGCCTGGTGGATCGTGTCGGCACTGGCCTTCTTTGTCGTCAGCGTGGTGCTGGGCCAATTGGCGCCGGTGCTGATTTTGCCCATCTTCTATCGCGTCGAACCGCTACAGGACGCCGCACTGGACGAGCGGTTCAAACGCCTGGTGTCCGGCACGGGCTTGTCGATCCAGGGCATTTATCGGCTGGTGCTCAGCGCCGAGACCGCCAAGGCCAACGCCATGCTGGCCGGCCTGGGCCGCACGCGGCGGGTGTTGCTCGGCGATACGCTGCTCGCGCACTTTTCGGCTGATGAAATCGAAGTCGTGTTTGCCCACGAGGTCGGGCACCACGTTTACCGGCATATTCCCAAGCTGATTGCCGCCGGCTTTGTCGTCAGCCTGCTGGGCTTCTGGCTGAGCGATCGAGCTTTGGCCGCCTGGATCGGCTCGGACTACGATCCCGGCCAGTTGCCTGTGGCCGCACTCCCGCTGGTGATGCTCGTGTTCGGCGCTTTCGGCCTGCTGGTGATGCCGCTGCAAAACATTCTCAGCCGGCATTTCGAGCGGCAGTGCGACCGCTATGCATTGCGGCGTACGCAACTCCGCGAGGCGTATCGCTCGGCCTTTCGCAAACTGGCGCGGCTGAATAAAGACGATCCGAACCCCAACCGCCTCGCCACGTTTCTATTCCGCAGCCACCCGCCGATCGCCGAGCGGCTGGCGCTAGCCGACGAGTGAGGATTCCTCTGCCGTTGCTGGCGGCGAATGGTGCGACACGACTAATGCGAGGTGCCGCGGCGATGCCTCTCGATCGATTCACGGCAGCGATGCGAGATCAACGACGAACGAGGCGTATTTTCGAATAGCGTTGACGAACGTATTTCATTCGTCGCGGGCTTCGCGGATGAGATCGACCGCGACGTCGAGAATGCCGCGATCCTTAACGATTCTTGCACGCACTTCGTCTGCTCGTCCGTGTACGCGTTTAGCAACTTCGGGATCAACCGGACGCTTCTCAACGACGGCGCGCCAGACATCTTCGCGATCGGCCATTAGTTCGGTGGTGGTACTCATATCATCCATTTTGGGCTACAGGCGAGGGGAGTCAACGCCAGAACCCGCCGTTTTTCCCTTCCAGCAATGCCATTCACGGCCGCATGACCCGGTTGCCGCTGATGCGGCGCACGAGGCGGCGCATTTCCAGTACACTGAGCGTCGAAAGCACCTGCGGCGTGGGCAGGCCGCTGTCGGTGACGACCTGGTCGATGCTGGCGGTCGAACCGCCGATGGCCGCCAGCACCTGGCGTTCCATGTCATTCAGCGACAACTCGGCCGGGTGATGCACCACTTCGCCCGAGGGGAGTGGCACGCGCGCCACCGGCGGACCTAACTCGTCGAGCACGTCGTCGGCCGATTCCACCAGCCGCGCGCCGTCGCGCAGCAGCCGGTGGCAGCCGTGCGACATGCGACTATCGACCCTTCCGGGCACGGCAAACACCTCGCGGCCCTGCTCGAGTGCATGCCGCGCGGTAATCAATGCCCCGCTGTGCGTCGAAGCTTCGACCACGATCACGCCTAGCGACAGCCCGCTAATCAGCCGGTTGCGCTGCGGAAACGAACCGCTGAACGGTTCGGCGTGCAGCGAGTTTTCGCTAATCAATGCGCCGCCGGCGGCGACTTCGGCGGCCAGCCGCTCGTGCTCCGGCGGGTAAATGTTCAGCACGCCGCTGCCCAGCACGGCCAGCGTGCGCCCGCCGGCGGCCAATGCGCCGCGATGCGCGGCCGCGTCGACGCCGCGCGCCAGACCGCTGACAATCGTCAGTCCGGCGCGGGCCAGCGACGAGGCCAGCCGCTCGGCCTGGGCCAGCCCATACTGCGTGGCATGCCGCGAGCCGACAATCGCCACGGCCAGCCCATCGCGTGGCTCGAGTCCGCCGCGCACATACAACACGCCCGGCGGATCCGGAATCTCGGCCAGCGAAGCCGGATAGTCCGCCTCGCCGGCCGCCAGCAGCGTGATCTTGTGCTGACGGCACTGGGCAATCTCGGCCGCCACGTCGATTTCCGTAGCCGAGCGGGCAATGGCCGCGCTGAGCTTCGGCCCCACGCCGGGCACCGCCCGCAGCTCGCTGGGCGCCGCGGCCAGCACGGCTTCGGCACTGCCAAAATGCTCCAGCAGCACCTGGCGGATGCGCGGTCCCACGCCGGCAATCATCCCCAGCCGCAAGGCCGCCAGCCGCGCGGGAGTCTCGAGCGGAACCAGGCCTTCCATCGGATTGAGCTGTTCGGCCGGCTCGTTCATAATCCCGCCCCGAAGAGTCAATCCTGCAAGGCCGCCAAAACATCGCTCGAATCAATGCCGCTGACCAGCTCGACGTGTCCCAGGCGGCTGGGCAATACAAAATGCAGCCGGCCGTGCTCCACTTTTTTATCGCGAGCCATGCAATCAACGATGGCCTGGTGGTCCAGCTTGGGCACTGCCACCGGCAGTCCGAGCCGCACAAGCAGGTCGCGCTGGCGGGTAGTAAAGCCGGCATCGACGCGGCCCAGCCGCTCGGCCAGTCGCGCGGCGCATTGCATGCCGATGGCCACGCCTTCGCCGTGCAAGAGCTGCGAGTAGCCGGTGAGCGTTTCTAGCGCGTGGCAAAACGTGTGACCGTAATTCAGTACCGCACGCCGGCCGGACAGATCGCATTCGTCCGCGGCCACCACGTCGGCCTTGAGCTGGCAGCAGCGCTCGATCACGCTTTCCAGCACGCGCGGGTCCTGGTTCAGCAGCGCCTCGGCCCGCCCGTCGAGGAACTCGAAAAACTCGGCATCCAGGATCACGCCGTATTTCACGACTTCGGCCAGGCCCGAGCGATACTCGCGCTCCGGCAGCGTGGCCAGCACGGCCGTGTCGATGAGCACGGCCCGCGGCTGCCAGAAGGCGCCGACCATGTTCTTCGCACTCGGCAGGTTCACGCCGACTTTGCCCCCGACGGAGCTGTCCACCTGGGCCAGCAGCGTGGTGGGCACTTGCAGAAAACTCAGTCCGCGCGTGAACGTGGCCGCGACAAAGCCGGCCAGGTCGCCGACCACGCCGCCGCCGACGGCGACGATCCACGAGCGGCGATCGGTGCGCAGATCGAGCAGCTTCTGCCAGAGCTGCTCGGCCGTGTCCACGCATTTGGCCGCTTCGCCCGGCTCGATCACCAGCAGATCGACCGCGATCTGTTCGGCGTCCAGGCTACGGGCCACCGAGGCCGCGTGCGTTTCCGACACGTTCATGTCGGTGATAATCACGGCGTGCGTGACCGGCTGGCACTGGAGCATCATCCCGGCCGAGCGGCCCAGGTTGCCCGTGCCGATTTCGATCGGATAGCTGCGCGGGCCGAGTTGCACGTGGACGATGCGCGGCGAGGTATTCACGCCTGGTTATCCGAGAGAGCGGCTGGAGCGTTAGGC
>DATCFX010000711.1:0-3146 GCA_036509275.1 Pirellulales bacterium
TTCCCCCATTTCGATGCGGCCGTCGGCCGCATCGGAATGGGGGAGATTCGTGCAGTGCGACCCGGATCCCAGCCCTAAAGGGACTGGGCTACGGAAAAGACGAACTCGCGGCACCGATTCATAAGATAAGGATCGACCGAAAAATAACTTCGGTTTTTCCCGGCCCCTCACCCTGCCCTCTCCCGCAAGGGGAGAGGAGTTGTGGAGAAGTTATTTTTCGGTCGATCCTAATGCGCGCTCGGTCAACGGCCGATTCGGGCAGCTTCGACTTCGGCGCCGACCTGCTTGACGATCGTTTCTTCCACCGCGGGGGACCAAGCCGTGGGCAGGCCGTAGTAGATCATGGCCGTGGCGCCTTCGTAGCCGCCTTCGCCCAGCACGCGCAGCGAGGGGATGTAGGCCATCACGTCGTTCGAATAGCCGGCGACCCAAGTACTGGACTCGCCCAGTTCGCGCTTCAGCCGCAACGAGTAATCGACCACGACTTCGCCCCCCAGAAAAATCCAGGTCAGCGCGTCGCCCAAGCGCCAAACTTCCACAGGGTACGGATACGTCGGGCTGAGCGCCTGGCCGCGGTCGAGCTGGGCCAACAGCAGCCGAGCCCGGCTGACGATGTACTTGTTGGTCGAAGTCACATCGTGCTGGAGATCCTCACGCGTCGGCAGCCGGCCCAAGGGGAGCGGGATTTCCCGGTACTCGCAGACG
The DNA here is from genome assembly GCA_036509275.1 of Pirellulales bacterium. Classification (GTDB taxonomy): domain Bacteria; phylum Planctomycetota; class Planctomycetia; order Pirellulales; family PNKZ01; genus DATATB01. The sequence continues at coordinate 706 of DATCFX010000711.1, forward strand.
AATCGCGGCGCGAGCGGCGTCAGCTTTTGAGCCAACTGGGCATCGACGGCCGTGGCCAGCCGCGCGCCGTATGCCTGGGACCGCTCGATCGTGTCGCGCGGCAGGGCGTTTTGATCGGCGCCGCAACCGGCCCAAAACAGGGCCACCACGCCGGGATGCTCGCGCTCCAGTTGCGCCTGCGTAAAGCCCGGATAGTCGCCGTTCCATTGGTAGATGCTCAGCGTCGTGGCGTGGCAGGCATAGCCGAAGGCCACGGCTTGCAGTTCACCTTGCGGATTGCGCACGGCCAGCACCGGCACATCGAAATCGTTGGGGCCTTTGAGCTGGTGCAGCTCGCGCAGCCGGGGTACGTCCGGCGCCTTGTTATTGCGGCGATTGACGGCAAAGTCGGCAAAGCCGTTGCCGTAGCTCAGCGTGGCCGGTGTCAGCCGCTCCAGTGCCTGACCGACCACGGCCACCAGCTTTTGCTCCAAGCCGGCGGTGTACTCGTCCACCAGCCGCCAGCCGGCGTCATCCAGAAACCAGGTGGACTTCAGATTCTCGCCAACCACGGGGCCGCTGTGCGTGTGCGATACGTTCAACACGATCTGCTCGCGTCGCAGCCCGTACTTCTTTTGCAGTTCCCGGCAGACGCGCAGCGAAACGCCGCGATCGATGCCCACCAGGTCCATCGTGACCAGCACGACGCGCTTTCCGCCGCCGTCTTCCAAGGCCAGGGCCTTGGCCCACAGGTCCGTGAGTTTGCCGTCGGCCGGCTTCGTGCGGCTGCCGAAGCCCGACATCCACATCAGCTTTTCCGGCGTAATGTTGCTGCGTGCCGCGCCCGCCTTCCAGCCAGGCTCGGGTGCGGCGGCGCCCAGGCTGGCGGCGAGACCCAGGGCCAACAGGCAGCGGCACACGCTTCGAATCCGGCAATGCATCACATTGATCCTTATTTCAGCGACATGATAAATGCGATCACGTCGGCCAGGCCTTGGGGATCGATCTGTTTTTCCAGTCCTTCAGGCATGAGCGAAAGCCCAGTGCTGCGCATCTCCTCGATGTTGATGCGCAGCAGCGTGTCGCTGGCCCCCTCGGCCCGACGCAGGGTGATGCTGGTGGCCGTTTCGGCGGCGATCATGCCGGTGAGCGAGCGGCCGTCGTCGGTCACGGCCAGGTAATTCACGTACTGCGGATTCACCTCGCGGCTGGGGTCGAGCACGTTGAGCAAAATGAACTCCGCGCCGCGGTTCTTGACAGCGGCCAGGTTCGGGCCGATCTCATGGCCCACGCCGTCGGCCTTGTGGCAGGCGGCGCAAATTTTCTGGAAGATCTGCTTGCCGTGGGCCGCGTCGCCGCTCAGCTTGAGCGCAGGGCGATAGCTGTCGACCACGTCTTGCCGCCGGCCGAGCTTGGCCGATTTCAGCAGCGACGCGGCCCGAGCCCGAATCTTGGGATCCGAATTGGCGGCCAGCAATTGCAAGCGGGCCGGATCGATTTCGGCGGCGCTCAGCCGGCCGCCGGCCACCGCATCAAGCAGTGCATGGATGCGCGTGGGCCGGGCCACGAGCGCATCGAGGGCCGCAGCCCGCAGCGCGGGACTGAACGTCGGCCAGCCGTCGAGCAAAATGGCCGCGACGCCCGGATCGGCAAACCGCGACAAGGCCGCCACGGCCGCGAGTTGCACTTCCTGCGGCTGCCGCTGGTTGAGCAACTCGCCGAGCAATTCCCGGACCTCGACAAACGGACTGAGCACCAAGACCCGCACCGCCGCGGCGCGGCGGGCAGGCGACTGCTTTTCGTCGGCCGCCACGCGCGTACTAGCGGCCAGCCGGGCCTTGAGCAGCCGGGCCACGCGCGAGCCCTCTGGCACGCTGGCCGACAACGGCCGGCCCGCCTTGATCGAACCTTCGCTCATGGCCACCGCCAGCGAGCCGGCCAGCGCGTCTTGCGCGGCTGGCAGATGGTCGATCGCCTGCACGGCCGCGGCCAGGTCTTCCTTTTTTGCCTGCATGCCGATCTGCGCGGCCAGTGCCGTCAGCAGCGGCATCATCTCAACTTTCGACTTCGCCGGGTCGGCAACCAATTCGGCCAGCGCTGCACCCGCCCCGCGGCCCAGCGAGCTTTGAATTGCCAGCCGCATCCACTGGTTGTCGGCGTGCGCGCGAGCCAGCCGAACCAGCGCCTCGCGCGCTTCGGCGCCATCGAATTCGCCGAGAGTAAAGGCCAACTGGTAACGCACGCGCAGATTTTCGTCGCCCGTCATGCTGCACAACTTGCTCGCCAGCCGGTCGCGTCCCTCTTTCACGCGCTCAGCCAACCGCCCGGCGTGCTGCCGGACGTGGGGATCGCGGTCGGCCAGTGCAATCAGCACCGTGTCGGCTTTGAGAGCTTGCTGTCCATCGAGTGCGTACAAAGCATGCATCCGGCCCAGCGGACTGGAGCTGCGGCGGACTAAGCGC
>DATCFX010000712.1:0-1034 GCA_036509275.1 Pirellulales bacterium
GCCGGAAAAGCTGCGGCAGTCCGGGTTTGTCTTCGACCATCCCACGCTGCCGCAGGCCTTGCATGCAGTGCTGTCGGACCAGGGATCTGCCGGCCGGCATTCGGCCAGTTAAACGACGGTCCCGGGGCAAAATCGAGACCCGGGGCACACGCACCGCATTCCTCCGATGGCAGAAGAAGCGCCTTGCCTGCTACGCTGAAACCGCATGAATGATTTCTCGATGCGGGCCGCGGGCTCCAGGGGTTTGCGTGGGCAAGGCTGCGGGCCGAGGGCCGTTGCCATTGCGATAATTCTGGTTACGGGCGCGGCTGGCGGTGGGATTCTTGGCTGCGGCATGGCGGCCGCTCCGCAGCCTCCCTCGCTGGGCCTGCCGAAGCCAGTGCACGATCTGGCCGCGGCCCGCGAAGGCAACCGCATTACGCTGGCCTGGACCGCTCCTCAGCGGACGACCGACCGGCTCAGGATCGAGGCGCCAGTGCGGTTTAGAATCTGCCGGCAGTTGAGCGCCGCTCATTGCGCCAACGTCGGCGCACGTACCGCCGCGCCGAGCAAGCCGGGACGGTATACCGACAATCTCCCGGCGACGCTGGCGAGCGGACCGCTGCGCCAGATCGTGTACGAAGTATTCGGATTGAATCGGCATGGGCGCACAGCGGGGCCGTCGAATCCGGCCGCGGCGCTGGCTGGAGCAGCGCCGCCCCCGGTGGAGAACCTCACTGCTGTGGAGGTCGAGCGCGGCGTGGTGCTCCACTGGCGCGCCATGGCCGCTCCGCAACCGGGCACATGGATCGAGTTGCGGCGGACTTTGCTGACACCCCCGCCAGCCAACCACCGCTCGGGTCAGGGATTGCCGGTCGCGACCGAGCCGGCCCAGCAAATCCTGCGCGTGCCGGCCAGTTCGCACCCTGGGACAGCAATCGACACCGCCGTTGAATTCGATCGCAAATACAGCTATGTGGCCGTGCGAATCGCGGCAGTCACGGCGGACGGCAAGCGTCTGCGCGCCGACAGCGCTGCCGGCAACCCGGTTGTGA
>DATCFX010000713.1:0-2406 GCA_036509275.1 Pirellulales bacterium
AGCAGCCCAGCCTGTTCGACAGCGTCGTGGCCATCGATGCCGGCGTGGAAAATCTGCTGCGCTTTCAGGGCATTACTCCGCATAACGTCACGGACCTGGTGCATGGCGCGATTTTTACGCGCGGGCCTGATGATCTGTGGCGCACCGCGATTTTTCTCGGTGGATCGGACGTCAAGGTCGCCGAAAGCGTGCTGAGCCAGATTCGCGAGACGTTTTTCGGGCCGCTGCGCGTGAGCGTGATGATCGATCCGGCCGGCTCCAACACCACGGCGGCCGCCGCCGTGCTGGCCGCCGGCCGGCATGTGCCGCTGGAAGGCGCAACGGCCCTGGTCCTGGCCGCCACGGGCCCCGTCGGCCAGCGGGTCGTGCGTCTGCTGGCCCGCGAGGGCGCGTCGGTCAAGGTCGCCAGCCGCAATCTCCAGCGGGCCGAAGCCTTGTGCAACGCGACTCGCGCGGCGCTGCCCGAGGCGCACGTGACCGCCTGCGCGCCCCACGATGCCGGGCAGCTTGAACAGGCGCTCGAGGGCGTGCAAGTGGTGATTGCGGCCGGCGCACCCGGCGTCGCGCTTATGCCAGCCGAAGTGCGCGAGCGGGCAAACGGCCTGCAAGTGGTCATCGACCTCAACGCGGTTCCTCCGGCCGGCCTGGAAGGCGTCGAAGTCATCGACCGGGGCACCGACCGCTCGGGCGTTAAATGCTATGGCGCCATCGGCGTCGGCGTCACGAAGATGCGGATTCACAAGGCCGCCTTGCAACTCATCTTCGAAACCAACGACCGCGTCCTCGACATCGAAGAACTCTTCGAACTCGGCCGCGGCGTGTGAGCAGCACGTGGTTCGGCGCATCATTGCCGCGCGCGAGCCAGCGAATACATCGGTCGCGGGGGATATTTATGTGGTTTTGGATCCTGGTGTTTCTAGGATTTGTAATCCTAATTGTTTGGCAGACGGCCGCGGAGCGCAACAAAATCGCGGCGATGTCGCCTGACGAACGCGAGGCCTATACCAAGTCGCTGGAGCAGGCCAAGTTGACGGCAGAGTTGGGACCAATAAATCCCGCAATGATCTGCCCGCACTGTCGATCCAAAGGTGTCGTTCGTACGAAGGACGTCGAGCGAAAGAAAGGCATAAGCGGCGGAAAAGCGGCAGCAGCCCTTTTGACCGGAGGTGTCACGCTTCTTGCCACCGGCCTTTCGCGGAAGGAGGCGGAAACGCGAGCTCACTGCACGGCTTGCAAATGCACGTGGCACTTTTAGTCTTGGCGGCTCGCCGACTAGCGCGACACAAGATCAGCACCGCGCTGAAGATTGCCCTTGTTTGCCCTTTTTTTGCGTTCCACACTTCGGAATTCTCACGCGCCGTCATGCCTGGGGCACCGGGAGCCCCCGGATTGGGTGAAAACGAGGCGTTCTCGGAGCAGTTCCGCTACCGTAACCGCGCGGGCCGCAATTGCCGCAGCAGGTCGAGCATTCGTTGCAAGTCGTCCGGCAGCGGGGCGATGAACTCCAGCGGCTGGCCGCTGGTTGGATGATTGATCCGCAGTCGGCGGGCGTGCAGGGCCTGGCGGGCCAGCAGCACGTCAGCGTCTTCGCCGCGGCGCAGCAGCTCGCCGCGCGTGACGCGCGCCCGGCCGCCGTACAGGCGATCGCAGAGCACCGGGCAGCCGATGCTCGCCAGGTGCAGCCGAATCTGATGCGTGCGGCCGGTCTTGGGCATGATGCTCACGGCCGCGAAGCCGTCGAAACGCTCTCGGACTTCATAAAAACTTTGGGCCGGCCGGCTCGACGGATCGTCACGGCGGATCGCCATTTTCTCGCGCTGATACGGATGCACGCCGATCGGCAAGTCGATCGTGTCGCGATCATGATCCGGCTGGCCGGCCACGATGGCGAAATACTCCTTTTCGACCGTCCGGGCTGCAAACTGATCGGCCAGCGCCTGGTGCGCCTGGTCGTGCTTGGCGACGACGATCACGCCGCTGGTGTCGCGGTCCAGGCGGTGTACGATGCCCGGCCGCGTCGGTCCGCCCATCTGGCTTAGCTGATCGAAGTGGAATTGCAGTGCGGCCGCCAGAGTGCCGGCCCAGTGCCCCCGGCCCGGATGCACGACCATGCCCGGCGGCTTGTTGATCGCCGCCATTGACTCGTCTTCGTACAGCACGTCGAGCGGAATGTTTTCCGGCTGGGGGCCTTTGCGCGGCAACTCGGGCAACACGAGCGTGACTCGCTCGCCGGGCCGCAACCGATGAGCCGCCTTGACGCGTTTGCCGTCGACCTGCACGCCGGCGGCATTGATGGCCCGGCGCAAATGCGTGCGGCTGTAGGTTGGAAACTGCTGCGCGAGGAACCAATCCAGCCGGCAATCGGCCTGCGTCGGGGGCACGATCAACTCGATCGGCACCGTCCTT
>DATCFX010000714.1:0-1955 GCA_036509275.1 Pirellulales bacterium
TAACCAGGCCGCTCGCATGGCGTCGACGATTGAAATGAGCGTTCCGCCGGGCGGCTCGGTGCCGGGTTGGCCCCTGGGCTTCGCGCCCGGCGTCCTGGTGGCCGACCGCTATCGGATCGAACAGCCGCTCAAGCTCAGCCCGCGGCAGTGGACGTTCTTGGCGACCGACAGCACGACGGATGCCCTGGCGGTCCTGAAAATCACGACGGCCTCCGTGGCGCCGGCAGTCCGCGAGCGGCTCGCGCAGGAAGCCGAGGCCTGCGCGCGGTTGCCGAAAGCGCTGGTGGCAGCGCCGTTCGATTTTGGCCAGCGGGATGATTGGTTCTACTGGGCGCGGCCCTACCTCGCCGGCGTCTCGTTGGATGCCCGCAGTCCGCGCCGGCTCGAGCTGCAAATCGCACTACGGCTGGCCAGCGGGCTGTTTGCGGCGCTGGACGGCCTGCACCTGCAGGGAGTGCTGTGCCGCAACATCAAGCCGTCGAACCTGTTCGTCTGCCACGAGACGGCCGGCACCGGCTTGCTGCTGACCGACTTCGGCCTGGGTTCGAGCCTGGTGCTCGAGGCCAACACGCGGCAACAGTCCGCCGAGAGCGCGCTGTACCTCTCGCCCGAGCAGGCAGGTTCACTGGCCTGCGGAGTGGCCGAGCCTTCGGACCTGTACTCGGCCGGCGTGCTGTTGTTCGAGTTGCTGACAGGCCGCCCGCCGTTTTCCGGGCCGGACGTGGGCCGCGTCCTGTTGCAGCACATGACGGCGCGGGTGCCCGAGCTGCAATCGCTGGGCGTGCAAGTGCCCCGCGCGCTGGACGAAGTGCTGCAACGGCTGCTGCGCAAGGATCCGCGCGACCGCTACCAATCCGCCCATGCCGTGCTGGCCGACCTGGAGACGATCATTTCCGGCCTGCAACACGGCGATCGCGAACCGGACCTGGTCGTCGGTTTGCAGGACCAGCGGGGGAGCATCACCGAAGCCGCCTTCGTGGGCCGGAAAGTGGAACTGGCCCAGCTCGATGCCCAAATGCTGCAAGTGCGCCAGGGCAATGCGGCGCTGGTCGTCGTGGAAGCCGAGTCCGGCGGCGGCAAGACGCGCCTGCTGGAGGAGGTGGCCCAGCGCGGGCGCCGCGCGGGGCTGTGGGTGCTGCGCGGCCAGGCCACGAATCACGCCGCCCAGCGGCCGTTTCAGTTGTTGGACGGCATGGTCAACGATCTCCTCGGCGCCGATCCTCGCCTGCGCGACGAGCTTCCCAAGATCCTCAAAGACCAATGGAGCGCCGTCACCGCCGCGCTGCCGCGCTTGGCCGAAGTCCTGGGCCGCGGAACCGCCGAAAACCTGGGGCCAGAAGCCTTCGGCGAGGCCCGCACGATCCAGGCCATTCTGCGGCTGTTGAATGCGCTGGGATCGCCCGACCATCCGGCGCTGATCATCCTGGACGATTGCCAGTGGGCCGATGAACTGGCCGAAAAGCTGGTGGCCGCCTGGGCCATGGTCGATCCCCAGGCGCCCGAAGCGCCGCACCACGTGCTGCTGCTGATCGCCTATCGCAGCGAAGAAATCCAAGCCGAACATCGGCTCCGCCGCCTCCGCTCTTCGTTGCACTTGAAACTTGCCCGCTTCGGGCCGGAAGATGTGCGCCAGCAGATCGAGTCGATGGCCGGTCCCCTGCCCGAGCAGGTCGTGGACCTGGTGACGGAGTTTTCCGGCGGCAGTCCGTTCATGGCCTCGGCCGTGATGCGCGGCCTGGTCGAATCGGGCGCGCTGGTGGCCGAGCCGCACGGCTGGCGGGTCGAGCCGCTGGCGCTGGCCGACTTGCAATCGTCGCAGCATGCCGGTTCGTTCCTCTCGCGGCGTATCGAGCTGCTCCCGCCGCAGGCCGCCGAGTTGCTGACGATCGGCGCCATCCTGGGCAAGGAGTTCGATCTGCAAACCGCGATCGCGCTGGCCGGCCGCGGCGATCGCG